>QMXE01000069.1 GCA_003661975.1 Candidatus Bathyarchaeota archaeon | reverse complement strand
GCCTCATATATCTGAGAGTCGAAGATGCCGAAGTAAAGATTATGGCTGCGAGGCTTGTTCCAGAAGCGACGGCTGGACTGAGAGAGTAGCATGGAATCAATATGAGCATTGGAACAATGAAGGTGCCTCCGCCTATACCGAGCATAGCCGAGATGATCCCTATAAAGAAGGCCATTATTGGAAGTAGAATCAGGCTCAACATTATTATCTCCCCTAAATTTTGTCTTCACCTTCGAACGAGCATCATTTAAAGATAGATTTAACTTCTCAGCAAAGAGCTTTGAATAAGAATTAGATGAACAGAACACTTTTATTCTTTAATGTTTAATTGCGTTTTATGTTCAATGAGATATTAGTTTTAATTTTTGTTTCAGCGGCGGGAATCATAGGCTCAATGATCGGGGTGGGAGGAGGCTTTATTATAGTTCCCATGCTCGTCTTAATCTTAGATTTCTCTATGCATGAAGCTGTAAGCACAAGTTTGGCTTCTATCTGCGGAATATCTCTATCTTCCTTTCTAATATATGCACGGAATAGACGCGTGAACTATAAGCTGGGCATCTCACTCGAGGCATTCACTTTTTTAGGCGCAATAATCGGATCGCTTATAGCATCCAGGTTGAGCTGTAGGCTTCTCGAGGTTCTCTTCGCCCTCACATTAATCTATGTTTCTTTCATGATGTATAGGAAGACTGAAGAAAATGTAGATACGAAAGTTTTTAGAGGCGGCTTTCCCCGTTTATCCTTTGCGTATCTCTCTTCTTTCCTCGCAGGATTTATTGCAAGCATGATTGGTATAGGAGGGGGAGTCTTAAAAGTTCCAGTAATGAATCTAATTCTCAACGTCCCAATTAAGATAGCTATAGGAACCAGCGAGTTTATGATATTCATTACTTCTCTCTCAAGCACAATAAGCTATCACTTACAGGGCGTAGGTAACCCTTACCATAAGATAATTGGCATGGCAGGCGGTTTCATAGGCGGCCAGGTGGGAAGCAGAATAGGCTTAAAGACCAAAAGTCATTCATTAAGGAGAATTTTCGTTGCAGTTTTGTTATGTTTTTCCGTATTGATGATGATCAAGGGCTTAACGGGGATTCCGCTCTGAAAACAGCATCACTCAAAGATAATTAATTTTAACTTTTTGGATCAATAGTCTTTTATGAGCATAAAACGTTATGCTTCAAGAGTGGGAAGTCTTGATTTATCTATTAGATGGCTTCACGGACGGAAGTTCCATAACGCTGCTATTTTATGATGCGGAACGCGGGGATTTCCTTAAAATCCAAGATGAAAAGTATAAGCCCTATTTCATCGTTGGGCCTGAACTTTCAAGCCGAGAAGAAAAGGCCATTCGGAGATTTAATTGCGAAGTCAGTATGGTCGAGAAGATTGATCTCTTCACTAATGAGAGGAGAAGTATGCTGAAGGTTGAATTTGAGGAACCTTCACTATTGATGTCTATCCGCAGCTTCTTCAGGGACAGATGGGAAGACCACATTCCATACTTGCTCAGCTATATCTACGACCACAATATGATCTTTGGAGTTCCATACGAGATAAGAGGTGATTCCATAAAGCCCATAGGAGAGATAAACCCAGATTTGGATGCAACCTTCCAAGAGAGATTCGCATCTTTGAGAACGAAAGATCCTGAGAAATTTCAGATGCTCAGCGAGTGGTTTAGACTCTGCTCTCAACCGATACCTGAGATCCCAGCGGATAAGCTCGGAAAGCATGACAGCTTAGAGCGTGAAGGATTATATTTGGGCTTTATTCTGTCTAGAGTGGCGAATCTCCCATTATCCATAGCCCTAAGTGATCGACGAGTGAGCCTATGGATCAAGTCCATCCTCAACTTCTATTTAAGAAGAAAGAATATTCTGATTCCACGGGCTCATGAGCTTATGAGGAAAGAGAAGCCCAGAAGGATCACGGGAGCATTAACGTTCCCTCCAAGGCCAGGGACATACTTCAATACGGTAGTCGTCGATTTTGAGAGTCTCTATCCAAGCATTATAGATGCCTATAATCTATCATATGAAACTGTGAATTGTGGGCATCCGGAATGTAGGGAGAATGTAGTTCCTGAAACAAACAATTATGTCTGTAAGCTAAGACGGGGCGTATACTCAATATTAATTGGAGCCCTTAAGGATCTCCGTATTCGCTGGTTTAAGCAAATCGCAAGGGATCCCTCAGTTCCCGAGGAGGAGAGAAGACTGGCAGATGCGGCTTCAAGGCTTCTTAAGCTGATATTGGTTTCATGTTATGGCGTGACTGTGAGAACTCCTGGATTATCTCAGCCTGCTCTCGCGGAATCGATTACTGCATACGGGAGATACGCACTTAAGAGGACTTGGAGCATCGCTGAGAATCTTGGCCTGAAACCGCTTTATGGCGATACAGACTCGCTTTTTCTTGACGATCCAAAAAGCGAGCAGGTAGATAATCTAATAATGGAAGTGAAGAGGAAGCTCCGCTTAGACCTTGCGGTTGATAAGGTCTTCTCAATCTGTGTGCTTCCAAGGGCCATGAAAACCTACTTCGGCATAAGAAAGGATGGAACGCCGGAGATAAAGGGAGCCGTAGCTATAAAGTCGAATTCTCCCCTATTCATTAGAAGAGTATTCATGGAGTGCATTGCTGAGCTCGCTAAAGTAAGGAATCACAGGGAGTTTGACGAGGCAAAGAGGAAGATTCAAGATATAGTTCATAGGGCTATAGAGAGACTTAAGGCCGGGATGATACCGATAGATGAACTTGCATATAATGTCAGATTGCATGAGAGTGCTCTATTTAAAGCTGCAAATGATGAAGCGATGTCTCAGCCATATCAATGTGCCAGACAACTGCTGGATCGTGGAGTGGAGGTTAAGCCTGGAAGCGTAGTTTCATTCGTGAAGGTTAAGCCCTTCCTCTATGGTGGGAAGAGATACACTGTTAAGCCGCTGAGCCTCGTAAGAAGCATGAATGAAGTTAATATTGAGGATTACGTCAGAAGCCTCAAATCTGCTTTGACCCAGGCATTCAAGCCAATGAAGATATCATTTGATGAGCAGCACAAGATGACTCTTGCCGACTTCATATAGTTGTTACTACAGTCATGTATCATTTTTGGCTTATCTTCGACCTTCAAAAAGTTTATATCTCCAGCAATCTTTTATCACAAAGAAAGCTTCGTAGTGAGGGGAAATGAATCGGAAAACTATCCGATGGGTTATTGAGGATCCTCAGAAGAAGAACGTATTCTGGCCTTCAGAGGAGATGAAGAAGAGAGCATGGGTCAGCGATGAATCGATATACGAGGAGGCCAAGAAGGATCCAGTAGCTTGGTGGGCAAAGCTGGCGAAAGAGGGAATAGTATGGTTTAAGGAGTGGACTGAAACATACAGATGGGATCCGCCATTCTACAGGTGGTTCATCGGCGGAAAACTTAACATATCCTATAATGCACTTGACAGGCACATTAACACCGCTAGGAGATATAAGGCTGCGATAATCTGGGAGCCTGAGCCAGTAGATGAGCAGCCGAGAACGCTGACATACTATGACCTTTATAGAGAAGTTAATAAGTTCGCTAATGTCCTTAAGAGCCTAGGGGTTAAGAAGGGAGACCGAGTAGGCATTTACCTCCCGATGATCCCGGAAGTTCAGATAGCCATGCTTGCCTGCGCTAGGATAGGAGCAGTTCACAGCGTCGTCTTCTCAGCCTTTAGCGGTCAATCCTTGAGGGAGAGGATGGTCGATGCTGAAGCAAAAGTTCTCATTACGGCTGATGGCTATTACAGGAGAGGAAGACTCATTGACCTCAAGAAGAACGCGGACATAGGCGTTGAGGGAACGAAGATAGAGAAGGTAGTCGTTGTGAAGAGGGCTGGAAATGAGGTTAACATGGTTGAAGGCAGAGATTACTGGTGGCATGAGTTGATGGAGGATGCTGAGCCGTACTGTGAACCTGAAGTTCTAGACAGTGAAGACATGCACTTCATACTATATACTAGCGGAACGACTGGGAAGCCTAAGGGAGTAGAGCATCATGTCGGCGGATATGCGGTTCAGGCATATTGGACGACGAAGTGGGACTTTGATCTTCACGATGAGGACCTATTCTGGTGCACGGCTGATATTGGATGGATCACTGGACACACATACAACTGTTATGGGCCATTAATGAATGGAGCCACTATCCTAATATATGAGGGGGCACCTGACTATCCAGCTCCTGACAGATGGTGGCAGATAATCGAGAAGTATGGAGTAACCGTCTTCTATACTGCGCCGACGGCTATCAGAATGCTAATGAAGTATGGAGACGAATACGTCAAGAAGCATGACTTGAGCAGCCTAAGAATACTCGCGACCGTAGGGGAGCCAATAAATGAAGAGGCTTGGCTATGGTACTTCAATGTTGTAGGCGGAGGAAGATGCCCAATAATAGATACTTGGTGGCAGACTGAGACTGGAGCGACATTGATTAATTCCCTGCCTGGAATAGGACCGTTCATACCTACCGTTGCAGGAAGACCATTTCCAGGAACATCATTCGACATCTTAACTGAGGATGGAAAATCAGCTGGTATCGGGGAGGGCGGATATCTAGTTCAGAAGTCTCCATTTGCACCTGGAATGCTGAGGACTATATATAAGGATCCTGAGAGATTCAAGAAGCAATACTTCGGAGTTTACGGTGAGAAGTACTACTACACGAGTGATGGAGCATACTATTATGATGAGATGGGAAACATCAGGATAACTGGCAGGGTAGACGATGTTATGAAGGTCGCTGGGCATAGATTGTCAACGGCCGAGGTTGAGAATGCCATAACACAGCATCCCGCCGTCGTTGAGTGCGCAGTTGTCGCCGCGCCCCACGACATTAAAGGCGAGGTTCCAGTGGCCTTCGTAACCCTTAAGCCCGGATACAAGGCATCAGAGGAGCTTGAAGCTGAGCTTAAGCAGCAGGTAGTTAAGGTTATAGGTCCAACTGCAAGGCCGGATAGAATAGTGATCGTTAATGACCTACCGAAGACCAGAAGCGGAAAGATAATGCGTAGAATACTTAAGGCTTTGATCAGGAACGAGCCTATAGGCGATGTTACGACGCTGATGAATCCGGAGTCAGTTGAGGCATTAAAGGAGAAGATTGGCTATAAGGGATCCTAAGGAACCCCAAATTTATCCAAAATAGAAAATTTTTATTCTTTTCTGAGCTTTTGCAGGATCTTATCCACTTGTTCTAGGCCGAGGGATTTAAGCTCCTCGCTTGTTGGTATTCCATTCTCATCCCAGCCCATCATCTTATAGTATTCGCTTCTCATCCGCATGCATTCCTTCCTGTCTGGAGCAGATCCCTTCTTTGGACCTGATGGGAGAGGATCATACCATCTCGGCGGATTATCATCATCCCTGAGAGGATCCCACCTAATATCTGGTCCTCCTAGGAGTAGAAGGGCCCTCTGTATCTGGACTATTCTCCTACCATGCTTCTTACTCCAGAGTTCCTGGTCGAGCTTCCATCCTGTGATTGCCTCATAGAATTTGGAGAGCAACTCCCGTCCGGCCCTGTAGCTCATCATGCAACAGACGAGCGAATCGAATAGGGTTGCGTCTTCACCCGTCTTGGGCGAGGCGATTGACGTATGATCTCCAGGCTGGGTTGAGCATGCATAGCACATTGGCCACTTGCCTGTATAATCTAGGCCGCTTCTAATCCCGTGTGCTCCGACTTCCATCCCCTTGAATTGCACTGCATACTTGAGAACGTCCACTCCCTTCATCTCGCTTATTTTTATGGCTGCCCTATAGACTCCCTCTGCCAGTATATCTCCTATCTTCCTCCTTTCCACTATTAGATGCGCGAGTTCTTCGAAGGCCTTTACATCCCCCCATTTAGGCTCTATCCCGTCTAGATCCTCTTTTGTCAGTATTCCCCTCTCATACAGTTCAGCCGCGAATCCCATGACATTCCCAGCGTTTATCCCGCTTAGGCCTAGATCATCAACCACTGAAGACAGGTATATTATTGCTTCTGGATCGAAGATTCCAAGATTCGTTCCGCAGTATGCTATCAATTCATAGTCTGGATTGTCAGTTATCGCCCCCTTAAGCGGCCCGGACTTTATAGCGGCTATCTTCAGACATGCAACTGGACATCCGAAGTCTGACCAGTAACGTTTAACCCAGAATCTCCAGGCGAATCTATCGGCTCCCACGCTTTTCTCATCGTGCCATTCCTCCTGCCAATTCCTTATCGGCTCAGAACTCGTTTTGTATCCGACGGTATATCCTCCAGCTGCTGTTCCCCACACGCTTGGAGTTCCAGTCTTTATTGTCTCCTCAATTATCTCTTTGAGTAGGCTCTTCATTCTTTCTTCATCGTATACTTCTGGAAGCGGGCCTGTTCCCTTAGCGGCTATCGCCTTGAGATTCTTTGAGCCCATAACTGCTCCATATCCGCCGTATCCACATGCGTGACTCCACTTCTGCATGACAGCGGCCGTTCTGACCATATTCTCCCCCGCGGGTCCAATATAGAGTATTGATGGCTCCTTCCACTTGCCATATCTAGGCTCTCTCATGGAGAGTAGGTCTCTAACCTCTCTGGTGATCGCCCTTACTGTCTGTTTGCCATCTAATCCCCAGATCCTACTTGCATCCCTCAATTCAACATGCTCATCGTTTATGAGGATATATACTGGCTTCTCGCTTTTACCAGAAATCAATATTCCGTCAAATCCGGAGCATTTTAGTTCAATTGGAAATTCTCCGCCAGCGGTTGAGCCAATCATCCCATTTGTCAATGGAGACTTTCCTGAGATGCAGATTCTTCCTCCAGGTATATATCCCGTCAGCGGCCCGGTAAGCACCGTCAGAACATTTTCAGGTTCGAGGGGATCTATTTCATCCCATCTCTCCCCCAGCCTATCCCATAGAATCTTTGCGGCTAATCCTCTTCCGCCGACATAGTCCCTCAAGACTTCCTCTTCCAACCTTATCGTCTTGACTCTTCCATCTGAGAGGTCTATGTCTAGGATTTTCCCGCAGTATCCCCTCATCTCAGATCAGCTCCTTAGCCTTTTCACCATAAAGGTTGAACGCAAGATCCTCAGTGATCTCCTCTGGAGTTCTTGATGAGAGCCTCTCGGCATCGCCGCGTCTCTGAAGATTTACAACTCTAAGCACATTGAATCCTGCCTTCTGACAGATCTTCACGCATTCGGGATCTCCGCCGCATAGATCGCAGATCACAACATACTTCCTGCTTGGATGTAGATGAGGGATCTTTCCTGGGCATTTCTCTATGCAGACGCCG
>QMXE01000068.1 GCA_003661975.1 Candidatus Bathyarchaeota archaeon | reverse complement strand
GGATGCGGTTTTCTCATCCGTCACGTAAAAGACCTTATATCCCATTCCAGGCACGTCGAAGGCCGTGAAGGCTACGGATGCCCTCGCAATGGAGCCATCCTCATACTTTTCAACCTCTAAAACTTGTGAGGGGACGATTCTCCCCTCAGGATCTATTATGGCTATACCCTCAAAGTCCCCCATCCTAAATTTCAAATTTACATTGACAACCTCGCTTCGTCTCCATGGCAGGGGATTGAAGACGGCAATGGGAGCTGCCTTCTCAAATGACAGATCAAATTTCACATGGAACATGATCTGGGATAAGCTCTCATTTAATACCTCATTACATGTATCCTCGGCTTCCCTCAGCCACTCAATTCCCCTATCCCATAATGTATATCCTAAGGATGCAAGTGGACCGCAAACCCATATGTCATGCTGCTCGGCCAGTAGGAGCTTCCTCCATGCAGACTCTAATTCATGTATGAAGTGCTGACCTCCACCTATGTTCATCCTGTATGGATCGCAGAATGCCCTTCCATTCAGTAAATATGCTATGGTTGAAAACTTCTCGGCGGTTAGGAGCTTATTCTCGATTCTCTTCGTGCCTATGATAACCTTATCGCCATTTAATCCAAAGGGCAAAGTCGTATCCATATCATCCGGATGGATATAGACTTCCTTCTCAGCATCCGCCTTCACCATCTCGGCGTATTCTTTTGGAGTGACGAATTGGAGCCTAGGATCTTTACTGATACATTTTATTGCATCATCTTCTAAGATGGCTGGTAATATGAGATCCGGTTCCCTTGTCGCTAATGGCCTATTAATCCCCATCCTCTCGCTTTCAGACAGCCATCTCTCGATATTCTCCTCCCTTGGAGGATCAGTCCCCTCTCCTATCCAAGCTTCAAGATGGGGCATCTGCTCGGGAACCCTGCCGAAATGCAGGAAGCTATAATGTGGAATCGTTAGTATCCTGCTGCCATCCGCTCCCCTCCAATAGAAACTCTCGAGAGGGTAGGATTTATGCTGACCCCATATCGGCCAGTGAGTCCTTAAAATGACATATTTATATCCGAGTTGAAGCAGAATCTGGGGTAATGCGACATGAAAGGCATGCTCCTGTACAAGATACGTTTCTATATCTATGCCTAAAGCCTTCTTTGCGAGGAGCTTGCCCCGCTGAAGCTGCCTAATATTTGATTCTAATCCGATATTCTCGGCGAAGGGCTGCGTATAGGCTCCATTTACGATCTCAGCCCATCCTTCCTTTAAAGCCCGCTTCAGCTCCTCCCTTATCGGACTTGGATTTATAAGCCAATCCTCAAATGTGAATCCGTCAAGCTCCAGATAAAACTTGTATGAGGCATCCAAATCATGCTTCTTTATAAGTGCTTCGACAACCTTATCCACGTTGCACATTAAGACTGCTACTCCACCATGCATCCCATCTGAGCAGTAAATCTTCTTGGATGTCAACCCGCCCAAGCCTCCAGGATCATCAAGATACATTCTCTTTCTTTCAGCAGATATTTTAGTCCTTTCATTAGTTCCAATTGGCAGCTTAGAATTAAAGGGCTGGGAGACGCAAATGTTATATATGCTTACCAGAAAACACCCTAACCACTCAAGTATTGGTTAACATCAATTTGGGAGGCTTTCTCCATGAAGATCGTTGAGGTTGTTCCATACGCTGTTGAGACTCCCCCGCCTCATAGGGGCGGAGAACACTGGTTCTTCGTGAAGCTAACGACGAATGATGGAATCGTCGGGTATGGAGAGGCATACTTAATGGGCGTCCCACTCTCTCCATCGGCGATAGTCAAGATGATCGAGGATATAGGAGAGAATTACGTTGTCGGATCAGATCCATTCCAAGTCGAAAAGCTATGGAGAAGATTATATCATGGAGTGTATGCTGATCATCCAGATCAGGTCTTGATGGGTATAATCAGCGGATTCGAGATAGCATGCTGGGATATTATAGGCAAGGCTCTTGATCAGCCCATTTACAACCTATTAGGCGGCAAATACCACGATAAACTTCGATCTTACACTTACATATATCCGAAGCATCCTGGAGATCCAGTCTTTGATGATCCTGAACGATTCGGTGAAAGGGCACTGGAGTATGTGAAGGAGGGCTTCACAGCGCTAAAATTCGACTTGATCAGAGGGGAGCTGGCGCCACGGCAGCTCTCACTTGAAACCCTACAGAAGATGGAGGACTTTGTTAGGAGCATGCGAGAGCATGTAGGTACAAGATGTGATATACTAGTTGGGACTCACGGTCAGATGACAACTTCATCGGCGATCAGGCTGGCTAAGAGACTTGAGAAGTATGATCCCTTATGGTTCGAGGAGCCTGTTCCTCCGGAGAATAGGGATGAGATGGCGATGGTTGCCCGACACACTAGTATTCCCATAGCGACTGGCGAGCGGTTATCGACGATTTATGAGTTCAGGGAGGTGCTTGAGAAGCATGCGGCGTCAATATTACAGATGGCTCTAGGCCGCGTTGGAGGTATACTTGTGGCTAAGAAGATCGCTGGAATGGCTGAGGCATATTATGCTCAGATCGCGCCTCACCTATGGGCTGGACCGATAGAGGGGGCGGCAAACATTCAGATCGACACGTGTAGCCCCAACTTTCTAATACAGGAGGGCATCGAGACTTGGGGTGGATTCCATGAGGAGATACTGAAGGAACCCATTAAATGGGAGAAGGGATACATCATCCCACCGACGAAGCCCGGATTAGGAGTGGAATTGAATGAGGAAGTAGCACTAGAACATTCTGCCGTTAAGGCTCATGGAAAGAAGGATTAACGCCCCATAAGTTAAGCCAGACATCAATTTTTAATTTTATTGATCAGGAGAACCGCAACGCCGTAAGGAGCCATCCTCAACTCTAAATTTCCAAGTTCTTTACCGGAAAGCAGGGTTTTCCCATCCTTACCCTCCAACACACGATTGTTGAAGCCATCATAAACTGTGCATGTGGATCCTGGATTGATCCCCATTTCCTCCACTGGAAGACTCAGGGTAAATCTTGACCAAGACGGATTGAAGCTTACGATTGGAACCACATGACTTCCTTTATAGCTTCTAAGAACAGCAAAGATCATCTCATCGCTGCAGTTGACGGCTTTATATTTGCATTCTCCACGGCTGAGCGCTGGGATCTCGCAGCGTATCCTCAGAATCTTCCTGAAGAATCCCTCAGATCCGCTCTCCCCGCCAGCAAAATTCATTATTGCCCCCTCAATGAATGCGCAGAGAGCAAAGAGTGCCTTATAGATTGGACTTCCGAGCTTCCTGGTCAATCGCCACCAGTAATGCGTATTACTGGAGTATATGTGATGAACCTTCATTGAACCCTCCGGAAATGCGAGATTCCTCTCCTCAAGCCACTCAGCAACCTCCCTAGCGGTTATCCGCTCTGATGTAAGCGAGGCGAGGGCGGCGAATAGCCAATGCTCATCATAGTTGTAAGTAAAATCTGCAACTTTATGATATAATGGGCCTGTAGATTCAATATAAAAGATTATATCTGGCTTTATGGTTTTCAGTTCTCTTCTGGCCCTCTCTAACATCCTAACTGCTCCTCCAAGTGAGCTGCTTGCATGACGATGAATATTGGCATCCCAGTTTGGAAAGAAGTTCCAGTCAGGCCAGTCTATGCGGAAACCGTCAACGTCAAGCTCTTGAATGTAAAATTTCATAACGTCAACCACGTATTTTTGCCAGTCCTCATTGGCATGATCAAAGGCGAATGTGTGAGTGGAAGCTACCTCGCCATCTTCCGTCCTCATAAACCATTCTGGATGATCCTTGATTATTGGGGACTCGCCTAGCCACTCAATATACTTTTCGCCTCCCGGCCTATAAGGTTCAGGCAGGGGGTTAATATGTGGAATGGGGGATCCTCCAAGCCAAACGGTCTCCTCATGATCTTCTATGTGTACGTTCTCCCCTCTGAAGCGTCTCCAAACCTTTATGATCGACCTATCGACGCATCCGTGAATCACCAAGTCAAGTATTACCTTCATGCCTAATTCATGGGATTTCTCAATCATCCTTTTCACTTCTTCTCTAGGACCATACGTCTTATCTATGGAGTAATAATCCTCAACGGCATAATCTGGATATGGATGGTAAGGGATGAGCTGGATGATGTTGAATCCTAATTCTCTGATGCGGGGAAGATCATCGATCACAGCCTCAAAACTTAGATATGGAAAGATCCCATGCAAACTTGAAGGTAGCCTTTCAGGATCGCATACTGCTATCTCGTAGATTCTAGCGTTTTCAGCCCATCCTGGAGCATCCCTCGGAGATTTCAATCCAACAACATCATACCATCTTTGAAAGTATCTCAATGCGCTCTTCCAGCTCCCACGATGAACACGAATGAATTGTGAGCCGCAAGCGAGAGTATGCCTCTTCCTGAAGCGATCAGCGGCGAGCACCCGCAACATGACGGTTATTCTTCCATCAGCCCTCCTAATGTAGGGTATGGATGGTTCATTCTCGCTGGAGGGCCAGCACATAAACGCGCAATTCTCCACTGGATTATATATGGCGAGGATGCCTGGACGCTGATGAGGAGCAAAGCCAAAAGCTAACATCTTATTTTCAGGTAGCTTTTGTAGCGGATAATGCGGCTTTATGCTGCATCCCGGAGCCTCAAAGAGGCAGTTGCTCGGCTCACCGACCGTAACTCCCGGCGTGATGAATTGGACGTTTCTCAGAAGCCTCACGTCCTCCCCCACATATGCAACTTCTAATCTTCGCTGTACAGTGGCATCTCGTGGCCTTAAGATGTAAGTGGTATTTAGCCGCCAATCGTCAGTCTCATCCCTTAAAGAGATTGTCAGCTCAGCCATTTTATCATTTATGAGTCTAAGAGCATAATGGTTGTATTTGGAGTTAAAGCCTAAAGTAGCCGCGTTGACCACGACATAGAATGGTTGTCTATTTACGCGTTTGCTCTCGCCATCTACAGTGATAAGCTCAGTCGGAGTCTCTTCATCCTGCCTGAAGATCTCAATGTGACACACTCTTGACTTGAGTCCAACCCAGGATCCAGAGTGTTTACTGAAACTCAACTCTACTTGGCTATTGCCGAAACGAATCTCTCCGGCATCCTCACAGAAGTAAATATCCTCTAAAATAGGCCTCCCATCGCTCAAGCATTCCCCTCTCCATTAACTGACGAATAATCTACGAGCGGGCCTCGGCAGTTTTCAATTTTATATAAATTTTAAAGAAGTAATCTTTCCTTTAAGTTAAGTATTATAGTGAGAATTTTAGAGGGGATCAGCGTTGGTTTACACCGAAGAAAGACCCTGGGGTTCCTTCACAGTTCTAGATGAGGGAAGAACCTATAAGGTGAAGAGGATAACTGTTAATGCTAAGAAGAGGTTGAGCCTCCAAGAGCATAAACATCGATGCGAATACTGGATAATTGTTGATGGAGACGCCGTTATAACGATTGGAGATAATCAATATCTACTTAAAACTGGTGAGATGAGATTTATCCCGGCTGGGACAAAGCATAGACTCAGCAACCCAAGCGATAAACCCTTAAAAGTTATAGAGATCCAAATTGGAGAGTATCTTGGTGAAGATGACATAATCAGATATGAAGATGATTTCGGAAGGGTCTAGCAGCCTCCAAATGTAACCGGCACCTTTCATTAAGGCAACATTCAATTTTCAGTCATCAAGAACTTTATTGAGCAGGAATGATAAATTCACCTTCTAATGGGAGGAAGCCATCATAAGCCGGCTGTATTCGCAGCTATATTTATTTCTCATTCGGATCATCTACTTGTTGATTTTATGGAAAATTTTAGGATTTTGCATTTTGGACCTAGAGGTGTTCCGGCTGGCGTCCGCCAACCCACGCCGTTATCTAAACATTTAATAATGTATTTGCCGTAGGAGGCTGGAATTACGGCGGTTTCTCCAAAATTTAATTTAATTCCTCTTTTTCTATTCTTTGATTCTACTGATACTATTTTTCCATCTACAAGAGTGATTAGCTGAACTATTCCATGCGTGTCGTCCTCTATTTCGCGGAGAAATTCTAGCCTATACATTACGTACTCCGCTTCCCTGCATTCTCCTATTAGATACTCACGCCAACCGTCGCCTTCCCTTATGAGCTTCGGCTTGGGCTGTAGATGCTCAACAACCCATTTTGTCCTTCTATTCTTCAATGCGCCAAATGCATGTTCCGGATGGATCCCTCGAGGTTTCCCATCCAAATCGATCCTTAAATAATCGTAGAAGTGGAAGATATAGCCTGGATACTCAAGCGGAATTAGATCCGGCTCCAACACGACTTGATTCCGTCCGGATGCATGGATCGTCCCCGCCGGGTTTAAGAAGAGCGCGCCGCGCTTACTTGGAAAGCTATTAACGTACTTATTATGGTCAAATGGAATACCATAATCTTTGGCTTTAACAACATCCTCATAAAATTCTTCTAGATCGGCATTCTCCTTTAGTCCTTGGTAGGTTTTGGCCCCTGGACCTACATCCAGTATATAATAGCTCTCATGGTGACTGAAATTCTCATTGAAATGCTCTTTCAAGTATTTTCTGTCAGGATGAACCTGTATGGCTAAGCCTTCTCCCTTAGCAAGCTTACCGGAGTTATATGTGTCATCATAACTCATAGTTAACGGCAATCTCCCTCGATATCTCCGATAGACATACCCGCCCAGTAAATGTTTTGCCTCTTTAAATAGAAGCGTGAGGAAAGGCATCTCAAGGATCACTCCATCCACTGATACTCTGACGCTCTGTAAAATATCCACCATATCTATCTCCCATGAGATGGGAACTTTAGGGGAAAGAAGAATCTCCTTTAGCTTCGGCTTTAGAGCCTTAAGCCATTCTCCTCCCCAAACTCCTGGGATATAGAAGGGCTTCGGCCTGATCGGCCCATCAGCAAGGTCTGAGCAGATCTTATTCAGCAGGGAGGATGAAATCATCATGTATTGTTGTTCCCCATCCATAATGTACCAGTCTATGTACTTGATTAGATACTTCTTATGTTTTCTAAGAAGAACATAATCGACATAAAAGAGCCGTTTGGGATCTAAGAGTGAAGCCGAATCTCTTCGAGAGCCGAGCGCATAAACCTTTCCGGTCTCCCTTAAACGTCTGAATAATTCTTCGATTGTAATATCAACATAGAAGATGCTGTCATATAATCTTCTGAGAGGAGGAACGGCGGAGAAGGCTCCATAAATAACCACTACCTTACTTGAATGTTTTCCTCTCTTTATGCTCACGCAATATTTTCGAATCTCTTC
>QMXE01000067.1 GCA_003661975.1 Candidatus Bathyarchaeota archaeon | reverse complement strand
TATGACGTCTTCATCTCCCAGAATGGAAAGATAACATACTATCATATCGGGTCATAACTCGAGATGAAGGGGGACGATCGAGCTTCTAATGCCCCTATTGATGGTCTGCCTCAATGTTGGAACCGTAATGCTGAATAGCGTATATGAACGTAGAAAGGAAATCAAGATCCTATCGATGATAGGGCTCAACCCCACGCATATAGGCCTCATCTTCGTGGCTAAGGCTATAATCCTAGGCATGGTCAGAGGAAGCCTAAGATACATTGCGGAACTAGGCTTCTATAGGATAATAAACCTGTTCGGCCAGAACCTGATGGTCAGGGAGAAGCTCGAATGATGGTGGAGCGCCATACGATTCACCCTGGCAATAATAGCGTCTGTCCCTTCGGCAATAAAGCCGGCGGCCCTCGCCATATCAACATACACGCCATCGAAGATAAAGAGGATTAAACATTTAGAGGAGGAGATGAAGGCTCGTGAAGAGGAGATCTTCAAGGTATATCAGGCCAGAGAGATGAGTATGCCATTAAAGGTAGCATCAGGCGAGATCCTCAACTTCGTGAGCTTCTTTCTTGATAAACTTAAAGTTGGGCTACGTATAGAGTTGAAAACATAGAGGAGATCCCGGAAATAGAGAATGTGAAGGGAGAACTTGTCAAGAGGATAAACTTCGATTACGTAATCTCCATTCCAGGAAGGGAGAGGAGAATGAAGAGCTCGCTGTTCCTGATAAAGAGTCCAGATGAGGAGACTATTATCGAGTCAGATTGATGGTGGAGCCAGCCGTTCCCGGATTACCTGAGACGATGACGGATCGAACAGTAGACTTCATCCATGGAATACTGATGGATTGGGCTAGAGACCGGGAGATGCTGATAGGAAAGCAATGAAATTCTAATTCTCTACGATAGGACGTCATCTGAAGATGAGGAGATATCCAAAAACTTTTCAAGGAGCAGACATTTAGGGTTGAGGTGAAATAAAATGAAGATTACGGGCATAGAGCTCATACATGTTAGGCCTAGATGGCTCTTCCTTAAGCTCAAGACGGATGAGGGAATAATCGGCTATGGGGAGCCGATTCTGGAGGGAAAAGCCAGAACCGTCGAGATGGCCGTGAGAGAGTTCTTTGAGTATCTGAAAGGTAAGGATCCCAGAAGAATTGAGCATCACTGGCAGGCAATGTATAGATGGAGCTTCTATAGGGGAGGCCCCATTATAATGAGTGCCATAAGCGGAATTGAGCAGGCCCTATGGGATATCCTCGGAAAATACCTCGGTCAGCCCATATATCAACTTCTAGGAGGAGCCGTAAGAGATAAGATCAAATTATACGCTGGTGTAGGCGGCGAAACCCCCGAGGAATGCGTTGAAAATGCTGAGAAACGCATAAAAGAGGGCTTTAAAGCCATAAAGATGGCTCCATTCGATGCCACGAGAATAATCGATACTCCCAGAAAGATCAAGGATGCCGTCGAGAAGGTCGCGGCTGTAAGGGATGCCGTCGGAGACGACATAGACATCGGCATAGACTGTCATGGAAGGCTAAGCCCATCAATGGCCATACTGGCGGCTAAGGCACTCGAACCATACCATCCAATGTTTCTAGAAGAGCCATGCCTTCCAGAAAACGTTGATGCAATGGTTAGAGTCGCCCGATCAACATCGATACCCATAGCAACGGGGGAAAGGCTATTCACAAGATGGGGATTCAGAGAGGTCCTGGAAAAGCAGGCTGCATCGATCCTGCAGCCCGATCTCTGCCATGCAGGCGGAATATTCGAGTGTAGAAAGATAGCGGCGATGGCTGAGATCTACTACGCTGCGATCGCCCCGCATAATCCGCTCGGGCCAATAGCATTAGCTGCATGCCTGCAACTCGACGCTTGCACCCCTAACTTCCTAATTCAGGAGCATGCCACTCTAGGAGAAGGCTACTTGAAGAGGCCATTTAAGATCGAAGATGGATATGTAAGGGTTCCAAGCGAACCGGGACTTGGAATAGAACTTGACGAAGATGCTGTGATGGAGAAGAGATATAAAGGCGACTGGAAAAATCCGCAGTTGCTACATGAAGATGGATCCGTGGCAGACTGGTAAAATGCATGGTCATCACAAGAGATAATTATATCTTCTCTTGACCCTATGATATCATAAGGTATAAAGGCTCTGTAGGGGGATTCCGAAATGATATTCAAATTATCAGTCATCACGGATGAGGTATCCCAGGACCTCAACGTAGTGGCTAAATTTGCGGATAGATTTGGATTGGACGGCGTTGAGATAAGAACCGTATGGAACAGGAGCCCTCAAGATCTCGTTGATAAAGTTGATGATATACGAGGTATCCTAAAGAAGTATGATCTAAAAGTCAGCGCTATAGCATCCCCCTTCTTCAAGGCGGATATCGAAAACGAAAGGGAATACAAGGAGCATATTGAGATACTTAAGAGATGCATCAGCTTGGCGAAGAGTCTCGATACCAACATAATTAGGGGCTTCACCTTCTGGAGAAAAAATGGCAGACTTGATGAGTATCTGGAGAGTATACTCGAGAAGTTCCAGAAGCCACTGGAGATCATAGAATCAGAAGGCGTGATGCTTGGAATAGAAAATGAACCATCCACCTTCGTGGGGAATGGAAGGGAACTAGCAACATTCCTTGACCAGTTAGACTCGAAGAATGTCGGTGCAATATGGGATCCGGGAAATGACATCTGGGATCCAAGCGGCGAAAAGCCATATCCGGACGGATACGAATATGTAAAGGACAGGATTATCCATGTGCATGTTAAGGATGGCGTGCGGAGTGGCAGGGATGGAAAGCCAGAGTTCCTGCCGATCGGGGAGGGAGAGGTGAATTATCCAGAGCAGCTTAAGGCCCTAAAGATGGATGGATATAGAGGATACCTATCACTTGAGACGCATTGGAGACCCGGCAAGAAGATACCATGGGATCAAATATCAAGGCCTGGAGGCGGAGAATTCTCTGGACTCGGAGAATACGCATCTGAGATCTGCATGCGCAATCTCATAAATATACTGGAAAGCCTAAAATAGTGACTTACAAAAATATTGGGGGATTTATTAGCCGAAGATCCTGCCGAAAAAGCCCTTCTTCTCCTCCTCGCTTTCAAGTGGCTGCTTTACAACATCGACTTCTTCAGGCTTCCCCTCAGGCTCCCTCCTCAGAGAGGCGAAGGGCTTCAACTCCTCCACTAAGAATGGACTCTCAACTCCCGCTAGGACAACCGTTGCCTTTAAAACTCCCTGCAGTGCACTGTTTATCCTGGCGCCCCATGATACCCTAGCATTGGGCGCTATCCTCTCTATGACTATCTCACCTGCTCTATTAACGTCCTCTAGTGTCATGTCATCTCCGCCCTCAATGTGGACAAGCGCCCCCTCAGCTTTTCTAATGTCGCCTATATCCAGAAGCGGCGTATCAAGAGCCTTCTCAACGGCATCTTCAACCTTCGTCTCACCCTGCCCCTCGCCAAAACCTATAGCGCACACCCCACTTCCCATCATAATGGCCTTCAAATCCGCAAAGTCCAAGTTGATGAGACTCGGTATCGAAATGGTCTCAGAGATATTCTTGATGAAGGTTGCTATTAGCTCATTCGCAACTGCAAATGCCTCTGCAAGTGGAAGATTGCCAGCTATCTTCCTAAGCCTATTATTATCGATCACTATAACCGCATCGCATTCCTCTACGAGCCTCTTTAGGCCCTCCTTAGCCTTAACAAGCCTAGCCCTCTCAACCTGGAATGGAATAGTGACGACGCCGACTGTGAGCGCACCAGCTTCCTTAGCCAATCTCGCGACTACCGGGGAGGCTCCAGTTCCAGTTCCACCGCCCAAACCCGCGGTTATAAAGACAAGTCCGGAGCCATCTATTAGCGCCTCAATCTCCTTTGCGCTCTCCTCAGCTGCCTTTGCTCCCTGCTCGGGGAATCCACCGCATCCCAATCCCCCAGTAATCTTATATCCGATTAATAATCTTTCATCAGCCTTTGTTATGCTTAAGTGCTGAGCATCAGTGTTTAGGGCATATATCCTAGCACCCGCAACCCCCTTATTCTTCATCCATGAAACTATATTGCATCCGGCTCCTCCAATGCCGAAGACGCTTATCTGAGGAATCGCCCGCTTAGCAATCTCCTCCACGTCAACCTTCGAGTCTACAACGACGCTCTCACTCATTCCCATCCCTCAACAAGCAAACGCTCACCATCAACCAGATAGATTCATCCATATATAAATTTGCAAAGAAATATAAAGCTTTCCGAAGGTTTGAATTTTGTAAACCTCACATATCACTTTTATCATTCTAGAAAGTATATTTTAGATGGAAAAATGGCAACTTTTATATACATTATTCATATCCTTAATTGACGAAGAGAATTGACTGAAAAAGAGGAACATGAGAAGGAGTATGAGGAGATAACTGTCAAACTAACCCTCTCGAATGATTGGCTTAGGAAACTCGATACTCTAATCAGCACAAAGAGGATCTTCTCAAGCAGGGCTGAAGCATTCAGAAGAGCCCTCGAACTCCTATTCGAGAAATATGAGCGGGAGCTCCAGTGAAGAGCTTACTAAACCCCAATGATATTCCCTCATAGCGTTGATCAATAGTTGATAACATCTAAAATGATTGAAGGATCACGTGAATTATTGAATTATCCAACAGTTCATAGGGCAACGTTATACGAGAAGCTACCGGATGATACTGTAAGATGCGGACTATGCGAGAGGAAATGTATAATCCAAAACGGAAAAATGGGGTTCTGCAGGACGAGAATAAACATCAACGGAGAATTATATACTCTTGTTTATGGCAATCTAAGCGCGTTGGAGAGCAGGCCCATAGAGATAAAGCCCTTCTTCCATTATTGGCCGGGATCCACAGCCCTAACATTCTCGACATGGTCATGCAATTTTGAATGCCAATGGTGCCAAAACTATCATCTCTCAAGGAGAACTCCAAATCCATTCCGAGACTCATTTATCAGCCAAGAAGAAGTTTTAAGTCAAGCCCTCATAAGGGGGGATAGGGGGCTCTGCGCAAGCTTTCAGGAGCCAACGCTTCTAACAGACTGGATCCTCAACCTCTTCAGGGAGGGAAGCAGAAGAGGATTATACTGTTGCTATGTCTCAAATGGCTATATGACACTCCAAGCGTTAAGGCTACTTAAAGATTCAGGGATGGATGCGATAAAAATCGACATGAAGGGAGACGCCGAAGTCTATCAGAGATACTGCGGAGGAATAGACGTCGAGAAAGTCTGGAGAAACATTCATGAAGCCAAGAGAATGGGCTTACATGTTGAAGTCGTCAACCTCATAGTGACTGGAGTAAACGATGACGAGTCATGCCTCGAATGTATAATAGAGAGACATCTGAAGGAGGCTGGAGCGGAGACTCCGATACACTTCACGAGATACTATCCAGCCTATAAATTCTCGAATCCCCCAACGAAAATAGAGATCCTCGAAAGGGCATATGAGATGGCTAAAAAGGCAGGAGTCGAGTATCCATACATCGGAAATGTCCCCGGGCATAGATACGAGAATACTTACTGCCCAAACTGTGGAGAATTGCTAATCAAAAGATTCGGCTATACAATCATAAAATGCAAGCTCACAGCAGAAAAGAGATGCCCCAAATGCAAGCATAAAATACCCATTGTCGGAGAGGTAAATAAGAGGATTATTGGATAAACCATCAAAAATCATCAAGCAATATACGAACAGATAAGAACATTACATCGTTGACGCCAGAAAGCCTCCTCCTTTAGTGGAGGATGAATGGCGTCGATAGGTTTAAATGATCGACAGTCATTTGTAATGTTGATGAGCTATCGACGAACTAGACATGCGGTTTATCTCTGCAACTACCATTTCGTCTGGGTTCCTAAGAGGAGGAAGCCAGTCCTAGTTGGAGCTATCAAAGAGAGATTTGAAGAGCTGGTGAAGGAGATAGCTGAGGAATACGGCTGGGAGATTCTAGCCTTGGAGACTAAGCCTGATCACGTCCACCTCCTCATCTCAGTTCAGCCAGAGTGGTCTCCACACAGGGTTTTAAGGCAGATCAAGAGCAGAACATCCAGGATACTTAGAAGGGAGTTCCCTGAGCTACTTAAGCTTCCGTCACTCTGGACTAGGAGCTACTTCGTCTCAACAGCAGGACACGTATCATCCGAGACTATTCGAAGGTATATTGAGGAGCAGAGCAGAAAATGATGAGGACTAACACCTTCATAGTTGAGGGCTGTCCTGCCTTGAAGGAGTTAGCGGACAACTGTTCTAGGCTATGGAATGAGGTCAACTATGAGAGGAGGCAAGCATACATCCACTATAGAAGGTTCTCATGATACCCGAAGCATCTATACAGGAAGTATACTCCCATAATAGGCTCCGCGACGGCCCAGCAAATCATAAACAAGAACAACGAGGCCTGGAGGAGCTTCTTCAAACTCAAGAGGCTTGAGGTTCGGGGTGAGCTTCCACCGCACATAACCCGAGTTTCGATGCCGAGATACTGGAAGAGGAACGGCCGGAGAGAGCTCAGAATAATCGTCAGAAAGGATTGCTACAGGCTTGAGGACGGCTTCCTCCACCTCCCTAAAGGGCTGAGGATGAGGATTAAGGGAAGATTGAGGTGGCATGGCAGGCAGGGTAGGCTCGAATTAATCTACGACGATGTAGACAGGGTTTGGAGGGGCTTTATGACGGTGGAGGTCGAGAAGCCTCCCCTGAGAGGAGGCAACAAGCCCCTCTACATAGACCTAGGCATTATAAACCTGGCAACTGTATGGTCTGAAGGGTTAAGGCAACCCATAGTCTTCTCTGGAAGGGATGTCCTAGCAGACTGGTGGTACTTGACGAAAAAGATAGCTAAAGAGCAGAGCAGGCTAGCTAAAGTGAACAGGGCTAGAACTTCTAGGAGGCCCAGGAAGCTATTCAGGGTCAGGAAGCGTAGATTCAGACACGCAATAAACGCCATGGTCAAAGCCATCGTCGAAGATGCCTCTCAACTCGGCGTCTCGAGGATAATTCTGGGAGACCTCAAAGGTATCGGGGAGAATAACCATATAACAGCAAAGCGAACTCGATGATACATAACTTCTGGAGCTTCCAATACATCACTAAAAGGTTCAAGGATAGAGCTGAAGAATACGGAATAAAAGTTGTCGAAGTGGATGAGCGGAAAACCTCAACCACATGTCCAAGATGCGGATCAGACAGAACCGTCGGGCAAGGCGGACTATTCAGATGCCTAAGCTGCAGAGTGGAAGCCCACTGGGATGCCGTAGGCGTCTTGAATATAGGGCTCGCTCAGGGAGCCAAGCTCCCTGCGGGAG
>QMXE01000066.1 GCA_003661975.1 Candidatus Bathyarchaeota archaeon | reverse complement strand
GAATTTGACGTTACATTCAATGATCTTGGCAGAGACTACTCCTCCGAGGAGGTTGCATCTAGGATAGGCGGGTATGATGGGCTTATCACCGGTTGGGGCTCTCCTCGGCTCACGGGCGAAGTATTTGAGAATGCTGATCGCCTGAGGATCATAGTCCATTCAGCAGGTTCGATCAAGCCTATACTATCTAAGGAGGTTATCAAGAAGTATGTAGTGCCACGTGGGATATGCGTCTGTAATGCTCCGAGGGCAATAGCGTATAATGTGGCTGAGACGACGATTGGCTTGATGGTGATGGCGTCTCATAGGCTGTATGAGCAAGCATTCAACGTTAAGGAGAGGCTTATCTGGCGTGACCCATCGATCCCGAAGGACTACAAGACTATTAATGGAAGCGTCATCGGGATTGTCGGTGCAAGCACCGTTGGAAGGGAGGTGATTAGGCTATTGAAGCCATTCGACTGTAAAATACTCGTTTATGACCCCTACCTATCAGATGGGGAGGCTGAGGCTTTGGGGGTTGAGAAGACAAGCCTAAAGGAGCTTTTTATGCGCTCGGATATCATCAGCGTGCATGCACCGCTGACGGAGGAGACGGTTCACATGATCGGGAGGGAGCACCTCAAACTCCTAAGGGACGGAGCCGTTCTGATCAATACTTCACGCGGTAAGATTCTTGATCAAGAGGCGCTCTTAGAGGAGTGTAGGACTGGGAGGATAATTGTGGCTTTAGACGTGACTGATCCTGAGCCTCTGCCCGAAGATTCACCCCTGAGGAGACTCAAAAATGTCATTATAACTCCTCACATGGCTGGTTATGGCTATTATGGGATGAAAAAGATTGGTGAGTTGACACTTCAGGCCTTGGAGGATTACTTCGCTGGGAGAGAGGTTAAGTGCAGGGTTGATCTTTCACGATACGATATAATCGCGTAGAATCTTACTCGTAGATCTTTTTGATCAGCTCCTCTAGGTATCTCTTTCCTCTTTTTATGTCGATTATCTGTTGTGGACCGCTTATCTCCCTCTCGATCGTTAATGAGCCGTAGTATCCTAGGTCTCTGAGCTTGGTTAGTAGCGCTGGGAAGTTCACTCTTCCCTCGCCTAATGGCTTCTCCTCTCCGAGTTCATATCCGCTCCTTGGGTATTCGCCGTCTTTGGCGTGGACATCCCTAACGTATTCGCCTATTATATCCAGTGCATCAACGGGGTTTGCCTTCCCATACATTAGAAGATTGGCCGGATCAAAGTTTACTCCCAGATTCTCAGCTCCTACATCCTCAAATGTCCTAAGTAGCGTTACGGGCGTCTCCTGTCCAGTCTCAAACCAGAAGCTCTGCCCCCTATCATCCAGGAATTCAGCTACCTCTCTAAGTAGTGGTATGAGCGAAGTATATAGTGGATTGTTCGGATCTTCAGGTATGAATCCGACATGAGTCGTTATGCTATTAACTCCAACCCACTCTGCGAATCTCGATGCCATCTTTAGCTCCTCAACGCGTTTTTCCCTCTTGTCTGGAGGGACAAGCCCTATCAGTTTAGGTCCATCCCTGAAGTTCCATACGTGTCTCCCTGAGAATCCAGCCCATAAGGTGGTCATTACGATGCCGTTCTCTTCAAGTGCCTCCTTGAGTTTCTTGGCTATATCCCTCGTGTATAGGCTCATGTCCCAGCATGAGACTTGGCATGTCTCAAATCCTAAATTCTTAACCTTCTCGATCTCGCCTGAAGGCTCCCTCCGAAGCGAGACTATCAATCCGAGCTTAGGCCTCAAATCCGGATCCTCCACTAATCTTCTATTAGGCCTATACCTTTAAGTATTGACTTAAGCCTCTCCCTCTTATCTTCCGGTAGGGATGAGACTGGGCTTCTCGCCGGTCCAGATGGCCTCTTAAGGATGTTCATTGCCTCCTTAACGACTGCCGGGAATGTTCCAAGGTTGAATGCAAGCCTTAATGGGAGGAGCTTAAACTGCAGTTTCCTCGCCCTCTCTAGGTCTCCCTGTATGAAGCTCTCGTAAATTCCAACAACTAGCTTCGGCGCTACATTGGCTGTCGCCGCGACTGCCCCCTTCCCGCCGTAGAGGAGCGTGGCGAGTATCAGAGAGTCTCTGCCTGCAAG
The DNA here is from genome assembly GCA_003661975.1 of Candidatus Bathyarchaeota archaeon. Lineage (GTDB taxonomy): Archaea > Thermoproteota > Bathyarchaeia > Bathyarchaeales > DTEX01 > B63. Next base: position 5,318 of record QMXE01000066.1, on the reverse strand, counting down.
AACGGCGAATTCTTTTGGGCATTCCATTATGTATTGAGCCGTTAATGTTAGGTCTCCGCTGCTATCCTTAATGCCGACAATATTATCTATCTCAGCCAGTCTCCTCACAGTTTCAGCCTCTAAATTCACACCTGTTCTTCCGGGATTATTGTATATTAGGACTGGTATGTCGATGGATTCTGCTATGCGCCTATAGTGCATGTAGAGTTCGTTTTGGCTTGGCTTTATGAAGTATGGTGTGACTATTGTTACGGCGTCTGCGCCTACATCCTCTGCGTATTTGCTGAGCCTTATTGATGCCTTTGTCGTTGTGGCTCCTGTCCCGGCATAGACTGGAACTCTGCCATTAACCTCATCGACTGCTATGCTGATGATCCGTTTCTTCTCTTCTTCTGTTAATGCATAGCATTCCCCTTGGCTTCCGCAGATGAATATTCCGTGGACGTCTGAATCTATGAGGTAGTTGATGAGCTCTCTTGTTCCAGCCTCATCGATCTCCTCAGAATCGCTCATTGGGGTTGCCATTGCGGGGATTATTCCCTTAACTTCTAAACCCAAATTTGATCCCACCGAAATTGATCTACAATGACAAGTCTATTTTGTCCCCTAAAAGGGACTCGGTTAGCCTTATGCATAAAAAATTAGGTTTGGAAGGCTGTCTGCTTCTACTCGATGGAATACATTACCTGCAATGTTACCGTAACGGTTAATTTTCCTTCTAGGATTGGGGTTTTAGCTCCTTCAGCGACGACCGCATATTCTGCTATTGCCCTGTATGGCTGGTAGGGCTGATATGAGGTCTCCTTCACAAATCTAACTTCAGTTATCCTGACGTTTAGCGTCTTGGCTATTAGGGATGCCTTACTCTCCGCGTCCTTAAGGGCGTTAATGTATGCCTGAGACTTCAGTTCTGCCTGTTTGCTTGGTGAAAGCCCAAATGAGACTCCTCTTATGATGTTTGCTCCGCTCTTAACGGCCGTATCGATCACCTCTCCGACTAGATCCATGCGCCTAACCCTAACTGCAATTATATTTGAGACTCGGTAGGCTATTATCTGCGTGTAATCCTTCGGAGAGTGAACTGGATATACGCTATAAGAGACCGTCCTTATGTCATCCTTTGGGATTCCAATCTTCTCTATTGCATCTATGATCTTGGTCATCAATTCGGCGTTGAGCCTGCTTGCCTCAGAGGCCGTTTTACTCTCAGTTTGAACTCCAAGGGATACAGTTGCCTCATCGGCCTTCGCCGATGCCGAGCCAGAGCCTGTCACGAGAATGAATCTTCCACTATACTCTTGCTCAAGATACAACTGTGAAGTCTCGGGCCTAACGGCTGTGCCTAAACCCGATGATGTGGGGATGCCGCTTGGAAACTCTAATGCTTTACCTCCAATCGCCGTGCTGACTGGGCTGGCTGCATAATGACTGTATATCATGTAGATCGCTGAAGCCGAGACTATCAGAGCCAAGATTGAGACTACAATGAAAATGGGGTTTCCTTTCCAGCTCATAGCATTCACCAACTAAGGAGTAGGCGGCGCAACTAATAAATCCAAAGATTAGAACAGCATGATCTAAATCCAGAACAGACAAAAAAGATAATAACTAGACATTAATGAAATAGAATCTCGGGAAGAAAGCGGCCGTAGTCTAGCCTGGCTAGGACATCGGCCTGCCACGCCGATGACCCGGGTTCAAATCCCGGCGGCCGCACCAAAGGAGAACCTACGGCTCCTCCACCTCCCTCTTGCTGAACTGCTTGTTTTAAGGAGTTTTCGCAGATTCGGCTGATATTCAGGCCTTTTTCTCGGGTTGCCTTCCAGATCTGCGGATCAACTCGGATGCTTATGATCTTCTTCACCTCAGCTCTCCCCGCGAAACTGTACATACAATTGTAAATACTGGATCACGCTGCTCATGCTCTGACATGGAATTCCTCAGAGAATTCAGAGGGGAATAGTAGATAGCAGATCGCTTTTTCATTTAACCAGCAGAAAGAGTATAAAGGAGCATATTTAAACGTTATAAAGAAATTTCTTGGGTTTCAATCGTCCGGTTCGTCTTTTGATTGATCATTTTCTCCTCTCAGAATATACGAGGCCGCAGATGTCACAGCATGGCTTCATTGTCGTCTAGTATTCTCTCCGAGGAGAATTGGTGTTTTATTTTTTCTTATTTGATGTGGAGAGTATCGGGGATTAGGGCCGGGCAATTTCGATGCAGTAGAGCGGGTTTTCTAGGCTGGTTGATTTTGAGGTTTAGAATGGGATGATTAGGGCTACTAAGAGTAAAAGCAACAGAAGAATCGTCGGAACAGTTGTAGGCAGATCAAAGGCCACAACTAAAGCCTTTCCCGATCCTTCTTAACCCTTATAATCCCGCGAAATCCCCCTCGGACTAAGCCTAGTAACTATTTCTCCGCCCATAAAGCCTTGATTCCTCAAAGATCTGAAGCCTTAATTCATAGGAGATTATCTCAGCCCGCTGCCTCAGCGATTAAGTATTCATTCTTTTGCACGCTCAACTCCTCAAGTCAAGCGCCTAAAAGATAAGAGCATACTGCCCCTCCTCATGATTTTCTCAATCTCGGAACTCCAAGATTAGAAGGTCACACCGGCAATGAGTCCCTTGAGTCACTTCGCCTCCTCGGACCCGCGAATCCTAATGTATAGTATGCCCTCCAGTCTCAAAGTTTTCCTTTTAAGCCTTCACCTATTCGGAGCTGGAAGCTTTAGTTATGTCCAAGCCCTCACTAGGCTTCAGGGATCTCTCCCACCTCCTGTAAAGCCGCATCTCCTCCTCCCATGGCCACTTCCCGCCGTGAGCCGCCAAGTGAACCTCCTCAGGCGTCGCCGAAACCACATTTAATCCTCTCTTCTCAGCGGCTTCCTCGATGTAATCGAGTATCTCCTCCAGCATCACGCGGCTCCTATTCTTCGGATCTGTATATTCCTAAGTATTGTGCGTCGGAACAGTGATTGTCTTAACGGGTATATCCAACTCGATCATCTTATCCAGATTTTGATCGATGGTCTCCCTATGCACTTCGATGTTAACCTTCCCCTCAGGTCTCAAATCATAAAATTGATTTACCCCCAGAATCTTCCTTCTCCATCTTTGGTGGGGAGATGAATAGGATTCAGATATTCTGTAGTGGCGTGAATTCAGTAATAGTTAAGCCGGGCACTGCATGATACTTCACCAGAACGGATTTCCTAACGAAGTCCATTACATGAACGTGAAGCAGGAGATCACCGACCGCCTTCACAGCCTCCTCAACGGGCTCCCTATGAATAGCGAGTAAAGGCGGGTCCAGACAGATGCCTACATATCACTCCGATCTGCTTAACCACGTCGAGGGCATCCTCATGCGTCTGAACTATAGAAGTATGAGGCTTAAGAGCTATCTTTATGCCGTAATCCTCGGCTATGTCAGCCAGGAACTTCAAGCATTCCTTAGCCCACTCCCACTGTCTCCAGAATGGAACCTCCTCGTAGATCCTGTCTCCTCCCCCATAAAACCTCACTATTGGAGAGTTCATCTCATCTGCCAGACGGATGCACTCGACGGCGTAAAGGAGCTCCTTCTCCCTATCCAGCGGATCGGGCTTTTATTAAGTCAGCGTAGGCCGCTATGAGCGGTAACTCAATGCCGTATGAATCGGCTATCTCCCTTATCTCCTTAGCCTTCTTGCCTCTTAGATCCAGCGGCGAGGCCAGCGGCCTCTTGGCCATTACCTCAACTCCCTCATATCCCATCTCAGCCGCCTTCGGTATGAGCTTCTCCAGCGGTACATGGCCGCCCTTATAGAATATTCCGGCATAAGATATCGAGTGCAGACATATCTTCAAGTTTTTATAATCCCCTCTGCCCATCACAGCCAAAACGGAATTTAAATTTTATGTGATTTGAGCCTGCTGGGTCACGGGAATTAATTGTCCCAAATAGTGTATTCGGGCCATGTTCGATCCTGGAGGAGATGCTGTTCCTAGCAGTTAATTTTAGGCTTCATCTTTTCTGCTCTGCTTTATGCTTCTCTTCAGCCATCTCTTAACGAAGCCGCTTAATGCCTGTAGGAACTCATCATTATTCTCTAACTTCAAGAATTCCTCCTTATCGACTCCCTCAGGCATGACTATCTTAACTGTTATGTAGGGGGTAACTGCCTTCTCGATCTTGCTGTGGATCTCCTCAAATTTTTTGGGGAGTTCTCCATTCTTCGACAATTTAAGTCACAACCAGCAATCCCGTATATAATCCAGCCAAAAAAAGATGTATGCAAGGGAAAATCGCATACTTCCTAAACCATTCCCAGAAACTAATATTCTTACCCTTCCTTTTAAGCATTCCGATGGCTATAATATTTGATGGGGAACCTATTGGAGTGAAGTTTCCCCCTAAATTCGCGCCGAAGATCATGCTCCAAGCGAGGGCCTCAGTGTCTAATCCAAGATTTGCGGCAATATACTTCGTCACGGGGATTAAAGTTATCGTTATCGGAACGTTATCTATGAATGCCGAGGCTAAACCGCAAACCAGCAAATTAAACGCGTAGGCGAATGCCGGCATAAGCTGGAAGAGTCCGGAGAGATTTTGGGCGAATATCGCCAGCGACCCGCTTCTCTCCAATCCTCCAACAATAATGAAGAACGATATTAGAAAGAAGATTGTTCCCCAGTCTAGGCCTCTAAAGACGGATTCTGGATCCTCCCCGCTCAATATTAACATTGCAACGGCACCGCCTATTGCTATAAGTCCCATGCCAATATGAATAATATCATTTAGGACGAAAAGGACTATTACGGTTACGAATATCGCTATGGATCTATAAAAGACGCTCTTATCTTCAACGGCAGACCATGGATCAATATCCAAACTCTCCTTTAATGGGCTTGATTTCAATCTCTTAGCGACCATATAGATTGATATTACCATCAATATGAGCGATAACGGAATTCCAATTATGGCGAAACGTGAAAATCCAATATTGAAGCTATCTGCAACGACTAGGTTTGGGATCGAGCTTATCATGAGCATCTGCCCGCCTATATTCGTGAAGATAGCCTCATAGCAGATCAGATCGCTGAGGTCAATCTCGAGTCTTCTCTCTAGGGATAGGGTTAGCGCACCGATAATAAGCATTGCAGTTATATTCTCGAGGAAAGCCGCCAGTATCACGGTCAGTATCAGCATGACAGCAGCAAACCATCTTATGCTCCTGCCAATATTGATCACCATGTTTAGGCCGATATATTGGAAGAGGCCTGCCCTTCCAAGAGACTCGCATAGGATCATCGATCCGATTATGAGGAGT
>QMXE01000065.1 GCA_003661975.1 Candidatus Bathyarchaeota archaeon | reverse complement strand
TTCTCTAACAATTTGCATTTAGCCGTGATCTTTGCCATTATTCATCATCTCCTGATTAAAAGATAAGGAAGAAAAATATTCCTATTAAGTCTTTTCCATGAGAAATCTTAGCCGCGAAAGATCTTATAGAATGGATGGGTCTTTATCAGTGGTTTTACCCCGAAGTTCTGGGCTGCGTAGGCGATTATAGCATCGACCATGGCGCATACTGGGAAGATGCTTTTAGCTTTAGCCACCGAGCCGTAGATTATGAAGTCTGCATTCATAACCTGCACGGTTGTAGCAGCACCAGCCCGATATAATCTCTTAATTTCTACATCGAAGCCTTTAGCCTTACTCCATCTTCCTACGACGCCGATTGGAGCGGTTCCCGTAGGCATCCCAAATTTTCTCTTTGCAAGGTATATTCCATGAGCGGCCCATCCAATGTTCGGAACGTCAAGAACTGGCATGAAGAGTAATGGCTTCTTGATTCCAGCCTCAAAGGCTCTATTCAATAAGCCCTCCTCTTTAGGATTTCCCTCAAGAATCGAGATCATCCCGTTGGGACGCGGATCCCTTGGATTAAAGGCTTGTATGATCGCGGCTTCTAATCCTGTCTCCTTAATAGCATCTATCTCTTCCTTGCTCAAAGTGTAGTTTATCGAGTTGTAAACTGCCCTCTCTTTCAAGCCTACCTCCGCAGCATGCTTCGCTGCAGCTATACGAACAGACATTCTTGGACCATTAATTAGAAATGGCGCATCGGTAACTTCAGATACAAAGTCTATATATCTGATAAGCGCCTCGGGATATTCAGCAACGATATCTAACATGCATGGAACTCCAGTCTCATTTGACATTTCATCCTGCATTCTAATCAATCGTTCAGCCTTCTTCTTATCGAAGATCCCCAACCGTCTGTCCTTAACTATCTTGTGTCCCTCATGAAACAGGCTCCCTATAAGAACCGTCGGTAACTCTCCAGGCTGACCTCCGATCTTAACACCTCCGATCTCAAAGATCTTCTGTTCCCTTTCGATCCTCAACAAGTTCGCCGCCTTCCCATAAATTGGGAAACACCAACTTTTAATAAACTATTTGGTGAGACCAAAAACAAGTGTTAATATCCTCTGCGTTACTCCTCCAAGCATAATTGCGAAGATTATCTCAACCGTTGTTATGATTAATGCTCCCTTCCATCCGAGCTCTTTCACGAGAGCCGCTATTGTCGCTATGCAGGGTATATAAAACATCGCAACTATCGTGAAAACTAACATCTGAACTGGATTCAGGACGCTTGCGAAATCCGTCGTTCCAAAGGCCGTAGCGAGCATGATCAGCATGAGTTCTTTTCTTAGAACTCCGAAGATCAGCATTATGCCGCTTATTGCTGGAAGCCCCAGCCACAAGGTCGTTACTGGACTGAGAAAATCCGCTATTACTCTGAGTAAGCCGAGGAGCTCAGCGAGTTTTATCATGAAGCTTCCAGCAATTATCAATGGAAATGCTATCTTTATGAACTCCAATAATCTAAACCATGTCTGCTTTAGGACGGTCTTAAGATGCGGGGCTCTATAATCTGGCATTTCCATTATCAGGGCAGTGGGCTCTCCAGGTAAAATCTTAAATGCAAGTCTCCCTAAGACGAAGATGATAGTTATGTTAAGTATATAGAGCGATAGGGCCCATTCTATTCCGAGAAATCTTCCGACTAAACCAAAGATTATAACCGAACGAGCAGCACAGGGAACTAATGTAGTTACGAATGTTGCAAGTATTCTTTCTCTCGTTGTCTCCATTATTCTGCATCCCAGGCATGCTGGAACATTACAGCCGTATCCGAGCATGAGAGGAATGAAAGCCTTTCCATGCAGCCCCATCTTATGCATTATGTTGTCCATTAGGAATGCTATTCGGCTGATGTAGCCTGAATCCTCTAGAAGGTAAAGTATGAGGTAAAATGGTGCGATGTATGGTATAGCTATTGTTACGCCAGCTATGATCCCCTCGATTATTCCTCCCCAGATTAATCTCTCGATGATTCCCTTACCGAGTAGGCTTATAAGTAGCGGCTCTAGTCCATAAAGGTACTCGCTTAGTATCTCAGACAAGAGGTTTCCAAGGGTAAATGTGAGATAAAACATCGAGAATAGTGAGAATATCATTATTGGATATCCTAGGATCCTATGTGTTGTTATTGAGTGTAGCAGTTCCCCCATGGACGGCTTCATCGGAGTTGTGATCTTTTGAACATCATTAGCGATTCGGCTGGCAACCATGTATCTCTCAGAAGTTATAATCGTCGAGCGGTCATGTCCATGTATCTCCTCAAGTTCCCTTGCAAGTCTCCTTGCAAGAGCCACAACTTTCGGGTTTTCGCGACTAATCTCCTTCTCGATCTCTTCGTCTCCTTCAAGGAGCTTTATTGCTAAATATCGCGGAGGATAAGGCGAGTGAATATTCCTTAGAGCCTCAGCTAGTCTAATAATCCTCTCCTCAACCTCCTTTCCGTATCTTATTTCAGATGGCCTCACAGAGACTTTTCTCTCAATTACTTCTATGGCCTTCTCTAAGAGCTGAAAGATCCCGATCCCCTTGATCGCTATTGTAGGAACAACTGGTATTCCAAGGAGATCCTCTAACCTCTTCACATCAATCTCTATACCCTTTTTCTTTGCCATATCCATCTGATTTAATGCTATGACCATTGGAGTTTCAAGTTCCATCAACTGCAATGTCAAAAATAGATTTCTCTCCAGAATCGAAGCGTCAATGACATTTATTACGACATCCGGCTTTTCGGTTACAATGTATCTCCTCGCGATCGTTTCCTCTAGCGAATAGGTGGAGAAGGAGTATATACCCGGCAGATCAATAATGTCTATCGTATAACCTTTAAAATGCAGGGTTCCTTCGGCTCTTTCAACGGTCTTTCCAGGCCAATTTCCAATATGCTGATGAAGTCCCGTTAAATAATTGAATATTACAGATTTTCCAACGTTGGCATTTCCGGCAAGTGCTATTGTTACCCTCTTCCGCATCTCTCCTCCTTCTTTACGAGTATCCTGTCAGATATTCCCCTGCCGAGGGCTAATCTTGATCCTCTCACTAAAACTTCTATCGGTCCATGGAATGGGGCGGCCTTTACAACGATGATCCTTGTGCCGGGTGTAAGACCTAAATCCGCAAGTCTCTTCTCAAATCCCCATCTTCTACCATATCCACCGCCGGATATAGACATGATTATTCCAGCTTCTCCATCTTTAAGTGCAGTTAATGGAATTTCATAGTTTCCTAATCTTTCGCTCATCCTCTTCATGGTCGGATCATTTCTTCTTGTCATAGGGTATCCCTGAATCCCCGTCAAGCCTATTATGCAATCCTCAAATCTCTTTCAACAAACTTTATCTTCTATAAGGTCTCATGTATTATATTAGTCCTTCCCTAATGCAAGGATTCGCCAAAAATATATTCAAAAATTATCCTAAGAGAATTATTAACATATTTGACTCTCCTCCTCTGCGATCGCTTTCCTTAAGTTTAATGAGGCTTCTTCTGGAGAAAAGACATTTATATAGACGCCTGTGCTCTTTTCGAATCCTGCCCATATTGCCAATCTAGGATATACTTCGATGTGCCAATGGAAGTGTTCATCTGGGATCATGTGGAAGGCGAAGTTGTATGGTGGATCACTTAAGAGCCTTCTTAGCGCGCCAAAGCATGTTCTTATAGTTGTGGCTAAATCATCGATCTCCTTTGGAGTCATATCCATTATTGTTGATTGATGTCTCTTTGGGAAGATCCAGAACTCGAACGGATGCATACTCGCCCAGGGAGCAAAGACTATAAAGCTATTATTTTCCCATATGAAGCGAGGGCTCTCCCTCTCTTTTCTAATGATCTCGCAGAACATGCATTTTCCAGTCTCATTCAGATACTCCTTAGCTCCTTCCATTTCTTCCTTCAGTATTCTCGGCAATATCGATGTCGCGATGATCTGTGTATGAGCATGTGAGAGGGACGCTCCAGCCTCAGACCCATGATTTCTAAAGATCGAAACATACTTCACGTATTCTTTTGATGAAAGATCCTTGAATCTGTCTATGTATGCATTTATCACGAGAATTAATTGTTTGATTCTCGCAGTTCCCGGATGTTCATCATGTATTGGAGATTCTATGAGTACTTCATGGTGGCCAGATGCAGGGAGAGACTTAAAGAACTCATCCTCCACTCTTTTCTTATCATCTATTGGATGTGTGAAGGCTGGATAGAGGTTTGGGACGCATCTAACCATCCAATTGCTATGTCGAGATCCCTTGTGGTCTCTGTCCTTGATCAGTCTCCCATTATCCTTTAGATAAACTAGGATTGCGGGTGGAGTCATATCCTCATTGCCGGGGCAGAATGGGCATGAAGAAACTTTCTTCTCCCTTTTAGCCCTGATAAAGTCTGACGGTCTCCGTCTTCTTTGAGTTGCTATTACAACCCAGCGGTTTAGAATATAATCTTTCCTTAACTCATTATTAGACATTGATAATCCGCTCGATAATGTTCATCGGTCATCTTTCATTTAAACACTCATTTTTGCGCATCCAAGAGAGTTCTCAGCTGGTTTATGCGTCTGCGGATCTTCATCTTCAGCATGGCTCTCAGCTTTTTATCTTTAAGGGATCTGTCGATAGAGCCTATCATATTCGCGAGGTGAGGGTCTCCAAGCACTTCTCTCACCCACCTCTCGAAGTCCCCTCTTACAAAATGAAACTCCAAAGATTTTGAAGGTGCTATGCTTATCTTCTCATAGAACTCTTCTAGGCTCCGTGCAGATATGCCGGTGAATCTCCCAATATCCCAAAAGAAATAGAACGCCTTCTCATCCGGCGTAGTTCTCATTACATATTCAGGATTCACTTCATCTTTAAATCTCATTCTACCCATCCTTATCCCTTCTATAAAATGCTCAATACCTATTGGATTGGAGAGTAATAAGAGTTCCTAGATCTGTGAGACTTTAGGCAATAGTAGATCGCTGAGGTCGCTTGATATATCATCTACGCGTCCATCGAGAAGATATGAGTATATCTCTTTGTGTGCATCTGCTCTTTTCTCCCAATCCCAAATCTTAATTGTAGATTCCCTAGCATTTTCTGCTATTTCCTCCATCTTTCTACCCTTATATTCACCCTTGTATAACTGAAGGATCTTCTCGGCTGTCTCTCGGACATCGTATGGGTTTATCCATATGCCATTAAATCCATCTTCAACCTTTTCACGCAGTCCCCCCATTCCAACGGCTGGAATAACCCCGCATGCCATCGCCTCCAAATCAACCTGTCCCTGTGGTTCATATCTTGATGGAACGAGGAGTATATCCCAAGAGTTTATTACCCTAATCTTCTCATCTCCGGTATAGAAGGTATTGTCAAGGAAGATTACATCGTTAAGTTTCATTTGATGAATCTTTCTTACAAGGTCTAGGTATGTTGGATTGTGAGGGTCAGCCTTCGTAACTATGTGGAACTTTATGTCCGGTATCTTTTTAATGAGGATCAATGCTAAATCCGGTATTATATCCATACCTTTAACTGCTGTGCATCTCCCAATGAAGCCTATTCTGAAGCCTTCCTTCTCGATGTTCGGTAATGGCCTATACTCTCTTGTATCTACGCCATGATATATTGCGAAGACTCTATCCTCAACCTCTCCAAACCGCATTCCATGAGCCTTCAAGCCAAATAGATATTCCTTCCGATGAATTTGGCTTACGGTAAATAACGCTGAATATGGAAGCCTGCGTAGAATCTTGAATGTTAAGGGAAACTCTAAGTCCCTTATTAATCTAAGCCCCTCATAGAATGCCCCTGGATATCCCTTATCTCCAAGGTCAAACTCCTTCAGACTAAGTTTTTCAGATGTTCCATTCATGTTCATGTGTCTAAGGCCTCCCTGTCTTCCCGGCTCCGTTGAATGGATAAATATCGCTTGGGTTAAGTCTGGATGGAGCCAAGCGAAGAGTCCACTTCTCAGAAATGACATCCAATCATGAGGGGAGAAGAGGTCTGCAAGTGACATTCTGTAGGGGGAGGGGACAACGGCGAAATTCGTGAAATATCTTGGAACGGCATATATCTCCGAGGGGGAAAGATAGCTAACATCTATTCCATATTGATGAAGAATGTCAAATGTCCATGCGTAGGCCACATCTAAATCGATGTCTGAAGAAGGTCTTCTTATGATAACCCCCTTATAATGCTCCCGAATTGGCAGATCCTGCCTAAAATGCATCGAGAAGGTCTTGACGTCAAACCCCCTATTTACAAGTCTGGGATATAGGTTGTTGTGGAATGTAGCTAAGCCGCCAACTGCACCCACTCCAGCCTCGTAGGAGTCCACTCTTAAATTAATCACCATTGTTCCTCATCCAGCATTTAGGATTGTTCAGTAATTTAAAGGCTTCTCAGCAACTAATTGGATTCGCCGATTTATTGGGATTATGAACTGGGAGTCTATAAGCATAAAATGGGGTAATCCGCTGTTGAATAGAAAAAATCTAATATATTCTAAAAAGAGATACAATTAGAATCATTGGTACGGCTCTGCACTATGGGTTGCTGATGAAGATGCCGAATACGGATGAAATACCCGATGATATCCGCTTTCTAACGCTTCTGCATAATATTGGGGCTATCTCCCCTGAGAGATCCCTCTCGATCGAGGAGATATCAAGATGGGCCGCGATTGAACCTCATGAAGTAAGGGAGAAACTCCTGAAATTATCGAGTAAAAGATACGTTAATTTCTGTATTAGCGGAAATGTAAGGAGATATTATGTGACCGTTGAAGGCATGAGGAAGGTATTGAGCACTTACAGTTAAATCCATAAGTATGAATGCTATATTAGCCTTTAACTTTAAGTGGATGAATCTTGAACTACGGTCTTCCCTGTATATATTTCAGTTCAGAAGTAATTTCTAAATTTGATGATGCAATAAGATTCGAGTGGATCCTAACTAATGGTCTTGGAGGATACTCCTCTTCAACAATAATCGGCGTGAACACAAGAAAATTTCATGGTTTACTCTTTATCCCGCTTAATCCACCCACGAATAGGCATCTACTTCTGTCTAAGATCGATGAGGAGATACTCATAGGTGGAGATGCCTATCCCTTAGGTTCAAATCAATTCAGAGACGCCATCTACCCCAAGGGATATCGCAATCTCAAGGGATTCGCAATGAATCCGTTCCCAAGCTTCTACTATCAAGTCCATGAAGTCTACTTGAAAAAGGAGATCTTTATGCCCCGTCATGAAAATGCCGTGATACTACGCTATGATATCCTCAACTGTCTCGATGAAGATGTGACGCTTCAATTGTATCCCCTATTAGATATGCGCCATTTTTACGAGACTACTAGAAAGGGCGACTTCCACGTATCTATAGAGGCTATTTCAAATGGGGTTATCATGGAATTTTCGCCTAAAAGGGCATTCTTGGCCCTATCAATAACCAATGGCGTCTATTTAAGTGGAGAGGACGTATGGATCGAGCGGATATACTTTAAGAATGATGATATGCGGGGTGAAAGCTGCCTTAACGATTGTCTGCAAAAGGGCATGTTCAGAGTAAACCTA
>QMXE01000064.1 GCA_003661975.1 Candidatus Bathyarchaeota archaeon | reverse complement strand
TATCCTTCGATTCTGATTATGGCTATTGTGCCTTCATATGCTGGAAGTATCGGGCTTAAGCCCTCCTGATAATATCGATAATATATTGCAGAGGCCGCGATTATCAGGATGAGTATGATTATGGCGATTATGCGTCTCTCATGATGAGAACCGCCTAGCCGCTTTTCCCTCTCTAAAGAATTCATCATCGATGGGCTCTCCTCCTTAAACATCTGATTAAGACCGTTTAAACTTTTTCTCTGATAGGATCCGAGATGGCAATAGTAATATTGGGATGGGACTTAATTATTTGATTGATCTGGGAGGGGGCTTAAGGGATCAGTCTTGAAGCCCTTCAGCTTCGTTCACATGGCGGATATTCATTTAGGATATGAACAGTATGGCCTCTCTGTGCGCAGAGAGGACTTTGCAAGGGCATTCAGTGAGGCTGTTGATAAGACTTTAGAGTTGAAGCCTGACTTCATGATTATAGCTGGCGACCTATTTCATCAAGCCCGCCCATCAAATAAGACCTTAGAGGAGGCCATTCAAGACTTTCGTAGGTTGAAGGAAGCCGGAATTCCCATCCTCGCTGTTGATGGATCACATGATGGCGCGCCGAACGTTATCACGGGGACTATACTTCATCCCCTAGATAGTGCAGGTCTGATCTATTATCTCCCGAGATATGAGGGTGCATGCTGGGAGAACGATTCATGCTATGTATATGGGATTCCGAACTTCAGGACTAGGCAGCGGATCGAGCAGAGACTGCCGAGATTCTACGAGGAGAATGAGCCGAGACCCAGAGGGGATAAATTTAGCATATTCGTCTTTCACATGGCCCTTGACATTCCGGAGATAATGAGCGATATGCCTCCTGAATTTGCAGATGCATCTCCAGAGATTATACCGGACGACTTTGACTATTATGCTGGCGGGCACATACATATGCCGTGGCAGCTGCCGTTTAAGGGTTCAATTCTCGTATATAGTGGATCAACGGAGACCGTGAGCTATGAAGAAGCGGAGATCGATAAGGGATTCTATCATGTAGAGGTTAATGGGAAGGGTGATTTTGAGATCGAAAGAGTTAGGTTGGAGGGCTCTAGGAGATTTAAGGTTCTTGAACGAGACTTCACTGGTTACTCGCCAAAGAGAATAACTGAGGAGGCCGTTGAGTTAGTAAAGGAGAATGATGAGCCTGGCGCCATAATAATCCCGGTGATTAAGGGGATATTACCGGCTGAGGCGTCACGGAACGAGATTGACCTGAGAAGGATCCGTGAGGCGGCGGAGCAGGCATTGCTTGTGCGTCCAATAATCTCTATGAGGGAAGAGAGCCTCCCGCCTGAAATCGTTAAGTCAATCTTCCAAGATAGCCTCAAGAATCTTAGGACAAAGGCGCTTGAGTACTTCAATGAGTTCTTCTCTGAGAGATATAGAGGGGAGAAGGCTAAGAGGATTGCTCAATTGGCAGTTGATCTCGTCCAGCATCTTGTTAAGGGGAACGATGAGAATGTTAGGAGGCTCCTAGAGGGAATCTTCGATGAAGATTAAGAGTGTAAGATTGGAGAATATAAGGTCTCATGTGAAGACTACCATAAGCTTCACGGATGGATTTAACTGTTTGGTTGGAGGGCTTGGAACTGGAAAGTCGAGTGTTCTCTACGCGATAGACTTCGCATTATTTGGGGAGCCTCTGGGGAGGAGCTACGATTACCTGCTTAGGGAGGATGAGGATAGGGCGAGGGTCATACTTCAATTCTCAGCTAATGGGAAGGAATATGCCATAATAAGGGCTCTCAAGAGAATAGGCAACCGCATAGTTCAGGACATGGATCAGCTCAGATTCTTTGAGGATGGGGAGCTCGTGGCTGAACTCAAGAGCGACGCAGTCATGGAGCAGCTCTTCTCCGCAATCGGGATAGATAAGGAATTGTTCCGTAGGCTCATCTGGATACGACAGGAGCATCTGAAGGACATTCTGAATATGACGGCGGGGGAGAGGCAGAGAAGCCTAGACCAGCTCTTCGGACTTTCAGATTATGAGACTGCATGGAGCAATTTAAGGGCGATTCTTAGGTGGTATGAGAGCGAGAGAAACTCGCTTGAGAGGGATCCAGATATCATCCGGATGGATGAGCTGAAGGCCAGATATGAAGAGGCAGTCTCCGAGCTGAAAGAGAAGAAGGATGGGTTGGAGGAGGATAAGGCTAAACTCTCGGAGGCCAAGAGGAGACTGGATGAGATTACATCGCGCTTGGAGGAACTTCAGAAGATTCAGATGAGAAATGAGGAGCTTATGAGGAGAAAGTCTGATCTTCAGGCGAGGATCTCAGCCGCTGAAAGGATTCTTAAAGAAGAGAAGAGGAGAGCGGATATGCAGAAGAGGAGAATAGATGATCTGGAGAGAGAATGGAATTCCCTAAGGGGAGAGGAGAATGTTCTGAGGGAGAGACTCGTAGAGACAGGATTGCCAAGAGAATTAACGGTTGATCAATTGAAGATTCATCTGGAAGCCTTGCAGGATAGGATTAGTGATGAACTGGGCAGAGAGGAGACTATTAGAAGCGAGATTAAACGTGCATCCCAGAGGGTCTCAAGCCTTGCTGAGAAGAGCGAGTGTCCACTATGCCTCCAAGAGCTCAGTCCAGAATATAAGAGCAACTTGATGAGGAGACTCTACGATGAGATCTCCGAGAATAAGCAGAAGCTCAAGCATTTTGAGGAGGAGATAAGGAGGCTGGAGGAGAGACGCAATGCAATATCCGACGCAATATATAATCTCCAAGTGATAGAGGCGAGGATGAGGAGACTTAATGAGCAGATACTCTCTGAGAGGAAGATTCTGGAGGAGGCTCAGCGGAAGATCAAGGAGATAAATGGGGAGCTCTCGAAGTTAAAGAGCGAGTTCACCTCTGTATGTTCGCAGATAAGGGAGATTGAAGCCTCCCGGATAGAGGAGATCCGAAGGGAAAGAGACTCCATCTTAGCCGAGTATAATAGTCTTGAGAGCAGAGTGCGGATCTCGGAGGAGAACATAAAGGAGACCTCAAAGAGAATTCAAGATTTGAAGGAGAGGATAGAATCCGCTGAGAAGAAGGCATCCAGACTCGAGACTGTCAGAAAGATCATAGAGTTGATCCATGAGATAAGACGGTCATACCGGAGCATCCAGCCGAAGCTCAGAAGGGAATTCATATTTTATCTGGAGAGGACTGTTCAGCGGATGCTTGATGAACTCATGGGAGACAACATCTTAAGGGTTAGGATAGACGAGAATTATACGCCTATAATCGAGGGGGAGGCAGGCCGCCGGCGAAGCGTCACAAACCTATCTGGGGGAGAGAGAACCCTGCTGGCCTTCGCCTATCAGCTTGGAATAGCGAATCTTCTGATACAGTTGAGGACTGGACGTGGACTTCAAATGCTGATCCTAGACGAGCCCACGGAGAGCTTGGGAAGGGAAGATGGCTCTATAAGCAGATTGGCCGAAGCCCTCTCGAGGTTGAAGACGATAGAGCAGATAATAGCAGTAACGCATAGTGAAGAGTTCGCGGATAAGGCTGATCATGTTATATGGCTTAGAAAGGAGGATAATCGTAGCATAGTCTCATCTTAGCGAGGCGGGGAGATGTATGATTAAGATTGGATGTTGCGGATATCCCGTGGGGAGGAAGAAGTATCAGGAGACCCTCAGCCTAGTCGAGATAAACAGAACATTCTATGAGATACCGAGGATGTCGACAGTGACGAAGTGGAGGAGAGAAGCCCCTGAGGGCTTCGAGTTTACCGTTAAGGCTCATCAGAACATCAGCCACAAGTATAGGCTGAAGCTGAGCGAGTCACTGGAGACCTTTGAGACTATGAAGGCTATATGTAGGGAGCTCGCAGCCAAGATCCTCCTCATCCAGACTCCAGCATCATTTAGACCTGATAACCTCGAGGATGCCAAGGAATTCTTTAGGGGCGTTAAGAGGGATGAATTAACGATAGTATGGGAGACTAGAGGGCCATCATGGGAGAAGGAGGAGACCCGCGAGAGGTTAAGGGAGATCCTTGAGGAACTTGAGGTTCCACATGTAACTGATCCCTTCAGATCCCTCCCCGTCTACTCGGGGAGAATCGCGTATCTGAGGCTTCACGGTTTGGGATCAAGAATGTATTACTATCAGTATAGCAATGAGGAGCTCTCTGAGTTATATAGCAGAGTGAAATCCTTGGAGAAGGGAGAAAGAGAGGTCTATGTGCTCTTTAACAATCTCTCCATGTTCGAGGATGCCTGCAGATTTCTCTCATTCGTTAAGACCGGAAAGTTTCCGCCCCTCTCACTTCACGGATCAGAATCTATCCGGGAATTCATGAGCCGAATGAAGTATCCGACTACCAAGAGCAATCTGATAAGGAGGGTAGGATGGAGGTTGGCTGAGATCGAGGGTAAGGGGCAGGTTAGACTTGAGGATCTCCTTAAGGATGTTCCCTCGAAGACTTATAGGAGTGCAGATGAGATTCTGAGGGAGATGGGAATATGATCCTCACCAGAGCTTGAATGGGAGGCTATCCATATACTCGTTAAGTGACTTTATTGATTCTCCTCTTGCTGACTTGCATTTTATCGCCCTGACAAGCGCTGAGGCAAGCTCAAGCGTCGTCACAACTGGAATGTTGAATTCTACGGCTAATCTTCTGATTGTGTATTCGTCCTCCCATATCTTATCGTTTACATCCTCCGAGTTTCCCGATGGTATATTAATAACCAAGTCGATCTTCCCGCTTGTGAGATAATCGAGAATGTTAGGCTTCTTATGCGGCTCCTTAACCTTATAGAGAACCTTGATCGAGTTTAATCCGGCCTCTCTGAAGACGTCAGCCGTATGCTCAGTCGCGTATATCTTGAAGCCCATCTCCCTCAACGTCTTGGCTAACGGCACGATCTCCCTCTTTAATCGTTCCCCTCCAACCGTTATTAGGACTGAACAGCCGTCCTTTGGAACCTTAAATTCCGCTGAGAGCAGAGCCTTGAGGAAGGCATCGGCGAAGTTCTCTCCTATACACGCCGCCTCCCCCGTGCTTAGCATCTCAACTCCCAGAACTGGATCAGCCCCTGTTAAACGCATGAAACTGAATTGAGGAACCTTTACGCCGACGTATGGGAGTGGAGGAAGCTTTGGGATCCCCAGATCCTTAAGGGTCTTCCCAAGCATGATTGCGGTTGCAACCTCTATAAGATTTACACCTCTGGTCTTACTCACGTATGGAAGGGACCTTGAAGCTCTTAGGTTGCATTCTATAACTGAGACCTCCCCGTCCTTAACGAGATACTGAATATTAAATGGTCCCTTTATCCTCAGTGACCTTGCAATCGCGCATGTATAATCCTCGATCTTCTTTATTATGTTGCTGCTTAATGTTTGAGGTGGAATGCTCATGACTGCATCTCCGCTGTGAACTCCTGCCTGCTCTATATGCTCGATTATCGCGCCGATCAATGTGTCCTCTCCATCAGAGACTCCGTCAACCTCGACCTCCTTGGCTCCCTCAATGAACTTCGAGATGACAACTGGATGTTCAGGCGATACCTTAGCCGCTAGCTCAAGATAGTCTCTTAGCTCCCTTCTATTCCGTGCAACCCGCATCGCATAGCCTGAGAGAACATAGCTTGGCCGTATCAGAACCGGGTAGCCTATCTCCTCGGCGAATCTCTCAGCATCCTCTATCGTTGTTAGCTTGCTCCATTTAGGCTGCGGAATCCCCAACTTATCTAGGAGCGCACTGAACTTGGATCTGTCCTCGGCAAGATCTATGCTTTTACTTGAGGTTCCAAGCAACTTTACGCCTGCATTGCTTAGTTTTAGAGCCAGATTATTTGGGATTTGGCCTCCGACACTCACTATGACGCCCATGGGCCTTTCTTTTTCATAAATGTCTAGGATGCGCTCAAATGTTAACTCTTCAAAGTATAGCTTATCTGATATGTCATAGTCTGTTGAGACTGTTTCCGGGTTGTAATTTACCATTATAGCCTCGTCTATTCCCCTCCTCTTTAACGCCCAGATCGTATTTACGCCGCTCCAGTCAAACTCTACGCTTGAACCTATCCTGAAGACTCCTGCGCCTAAAACTATGACCTTCTTCTTTCCTGGAGAGTCAAATTCTATGTCATCCTCATCTCCGCTGTATGTCAAATATAGATAGTTCGTCTGGGCCGGCCACTCAGCCGCAAGGGTGTCAATCTGCTTTACAACAGGGATTATTCCGTGTCTCTTCCTGAAATCTCTGATCTCCATCTCATCGACTCTTAGATACTTCGCGATCTGCCTATCTGAGAATCCCAGCCGCTTAGCCTCTCTTATGATGCTTGGAGCCTCAGGATCCTCGAGGCTAAGCGATTTAAGCCTAGCCTCCATCTCGACTATATTGCGGATCTTATATAGGAACCAGGGATCCACACCGCTTAATTCGTATATCTTTTCGATTGGAACGCCCATCTTTATTGCCTTGGCTATCTTGAAGAGCCTTTCATCCGTTGGATTCTCGATGACGTCAAGTATGGACTCTAGGGGTTCAGGCTCTTCGTCATCATCGTTTCCGACAACTCCGATCTTCCCTATATCGAGCATCCGAACGGCCTTCTGGAGGGCCTCCTCAAATGTTCTACCTATAGCCATGACCTCTCCGACAGACTTCATCTGCGGGCCGATATGCGGATCTACATTTCTGAACTTCCTTAAGTCCCATCTTGGAATCTTAACTACGAGATAGTCGAGTGCTGGTTCGAAGCATGCAGTAGTGATCCCAGTAACCTTGTTGATCAATTCTGGGAGTAGATAGCCGATTGCAAGTTTAGCCGCTATGTAGGCTAATGGGTATCCGGTCGCCTTGCTGGCTAGGGCTGAACTCCTAGACATTCTGGCGTTGATCTCTATCGCCCTGAACTCTTCTGATCTTGGATGTAGAGCCCATTGAATATTGCATTCCCCAACGATCCCTAGGCTTTGAACTGCACGTATGGATGCTGAGCGTAGCAGGTGATACTCCCGGTTCGTTAGTGTTTGGGATGGCGCTATGACTATTGAGTCTCCCGTATGAACTCCCATTGGATCGAAGTTCTCCATGTTACATACGGTTAGGCAGTTATTCTCGTAGTCCCGCATGACCTCATACTCGACTTCCTTCCATTTGCCAATATACTCCTCAATCAAGACCTGCGTTATCATACTCTGAGCGAGGGCTCGGCTTACCATCTCCTTAAGTTCACGTCTATTATGGGCTATTCCTGAGCCTCTTCCGCCAAGAGTGTACGCAACTCTAAGTATAACTGGAAATCCGATCTCATCCGCTATCTTCATTGCCTCTTCAATTGACGAGGCTGATCTGCTTTTAGGCACCGGAATTCCAGCCCTCATCATCGCTCTCTTAAAGAGTTCGCGGTCCTCCGTCTCCTCTATGGCCCTTATCGGCGTTCCAAGAACCTTAACGTCATATTTTTCGAGGATCCCCATCTTGGCAAGTTGAACTCCGCAGTTGAGGGCTGTCTGCCCTCCGAATCCGAGAAGTATGCCGTCAGGCCTCTCCCTCTTAATGACCTTCTCGACATATTCCGGCGTAACAGGCAGCAAACAGACCTTTCGAGCCAATCTTGGATA
>QMXE01000063.1 GCA_003661975.1 Candidatus Bathyarchaeota archaeon | reverse complement strand
TTGCAGCCTTCTATGAAGACCATCTTGTCATCTCCGATCTTACGCTCCTCAACTAGCTCAGCAAAACCAAGATCCTCAGCCTTCAAATCATCAATATTAGTAACTATCCTACCACCAGTGGCCCTTGATAGCTTCTCCATGTCAGATTCCTTTGCTCTCCTAACGGCCAGTATGCCCTTCTTAGCTAGGAAGTGCTGAGCCATATCATCGATGCCCTTCTGGCAGATAACGACATTAGCGCCGGTAGCAGCTATCTTCTCAACCATATCCTTAAGCATTGTTGTCTCTTGATCAAGGAAGGCCTTCATCTGTGATGGATCCCGAATTCTGATCTCAGCGCTGAACTCCGTCTTTTCAATCTCCAATGGGCAGTTTAGCAGTGCGATCTTCGCATTCTCCACACGCTTAGGCATACCGGAATGAACAACCTCCTTATCTAGGATGACTCCCTTGACGAGTTCCGTATCGTGTAAGCTCTTACCTTCCTTCTTAATTATCTGTACATTATCAATGTCTGCTACCCAGCGGTCTCCACGTCTCTCGGCTATTTGTCTCACAGCTTCAATGGCTATCTCCGCCAGGTGTTCCCTCGCAGTTCCAACGGCCTTGCTTCCCATTGATGTTATTGCGATCTTCTTGAGCATCTCTTTATCGTCAAGATCAACTGTTACGCCTATATTCTCTAGAATTTCCATGGCCTTCTTTGTGGCTTTCCTATATCCACTCACGATCGTTGTTGGATGGATGTTCTGGTCAAGCAGTTCCTCAGCCTTCTTTAGCAGCTCCCCGGCTAATACGACTGATGTTGTAGTTCCATCCCCAACCATGTCGTCCTGTGTCTTCGCAACCTCAACCATCATCTTAGCGGCTGGATGCTCAACTTCAATCTCATCTAATATTGCGGCTCCGTCATTTGTTATCGTTATGTCCCCTAGACTGTCTACGAGCATCTTATCCATGCCGCGCGGTCCAAGCGTTGATCTTATCGCCTCGGCGATTATCCTTGCAGCCATTATGTTATTTCTCTGAGCCTCTCTTCCCCTGGTTCTTGAGGTTCCCTCCTTAAGAATGAGTATGGGTTGACCCGTCTGGGTCTGTGCGAGGTAAGCCATTCTAATCTACCTCTCACCTGATTTTTCAACCGTTGTTTTTCATAATAAACTAAAAATATATAAGTTTTACTAGTAAAATAAATTGTGAACAAGTAGACTAAAATTAGCCGAGATGAGGGGGTCATGGCCCTATACGAAGAGACTCTAGCTGAATATAGAATATTCGATATAAGGATATTGCCTACCGTAAACTATGAGAACGATCTTGAGTGGATATGCAGAAGCTTCGGCTTTCTGGAGCCTAGGGATAAGCGGAAAACGGCCTATAGAATCTTCAAAGAGATAGTTGAGGCTGCAAGATACAATAAGGGTCTAACGAGCGATGAGCTTGCTCAGAAGCTGCATCTGACGAGGGGGACGATAGTTCATCATCTGAATAAGATGATAAAGAGCGGACTTGTAATTCATCAGGAGGGCCTCTATAAGCTTAGGGGGAGAAGCCTAAAGAATACTGTTGAGGAGATACAGAGAGACATCGCAAGGGTATTTGAGAACATCCACAAAGTCGCAGAGACAATTGATCAGACGCTAGGTCTCTTCTTCAGAGAGAGGGAGATGCCCGCGAGAAGGCTGGAACGCCTATAAAGGCAAACGATTAGCACTAGCCGATAAGATTAAGTCAAGCAGGTCCGGCATCTCTCTCCAGGTTACATACTCGCTTAGCCCCTACTATCATCTAAAGGCCTGCCATACTCCAAACTTTATCGACTGCCTTGCTTGTCTTTAAGATTGCCTCTCGAATAGGCATTCTCCTCAATTTTTCATCGAAGGGCTCCGGAGTAACTGGGCCATCATAACCGATCCTCTTTAATGCTCTTAGAAATCCAATTATATCGATTATTCCTGTCTCTCCGGGTAACCGTCTAACACCATCGATCTGCTCATCCACGGGGATTCCTGGAGGAGCATCATTGATGTGGACATAGATGATATCCTTGCCCTCTAAACTTAGAATCTGATCCAAGGTTCCCTGGGATGTATACCAATGCCAAGAGTCGAGTAGCAGTCCAATATTGTCTGCTCCTGAAGCCTCAATAAGCCTCAACATCCCCTCCATGTCATGAATAAACTCGTATTTGTGGCCTACTCTTGAGGTTTTAGGTCCTATAAATTCAACTCCTAAGATGCAGTCGTATTCATCTAGGATCTTAGCTACCATCCTTATTCTTCTTTTATGGAGATCAAAATTCTCTTCGAATGTTAATTCATCTGAGTAGGGCGCTAACCACGTGAATGCTCGAAAGCACCCTAAATCACGCATCTTCTCCGCGATGCTTGGAAGTTTCTCCAGGTCTCTCTTGAAGTCTTCTTCCTTGCCGCTTATGCTTACGGGTAATTGCCATCCGCCCCACCTCAGCCCTTTCTCATTCAGTGCCTTATTGATCTTTTCCACCGACTTCTCCTCTATTAGTTCGATTATCTCTGGAACGTTGGGGTCTACTCCCTCAAATCCTCCGAAGGAGGCCAGCTCCAAGGTTTCATAAAATGAAGCCTTAAAGCCTAAGGCTGTGATATTTAAATTCTTAAACATTCATCGTTCCACCCTCATTCCCTAATAGATCAGGGAGAAGATATATTATTTTGCGATGAAATCTAATAGGGAAGAATACTTGAGGATCCTGCTGAAATCACCACTGAGATATTAATGTAAAAGTGGTTGAGATGATGTCAATTGAGTTGCGAGGTCAAATTTCTTGAGAGGCCCAAACTAAAGGATCCAATACTGATAGAGGGGCTTCCAGGCATAGGTCTAATAGCGAATATATCCGTTGCCTTCTTAATTCGGAAGTTGAAGGCGAAGGCCTTCTGCGAGATCATGTCAAAAGCATTTCCAGAAGTCTCAGTTTCTCAAGAGGGGGGAGTTCTAAAGTCACCCTTCTGCAGGCTCTACTATCATAAAAGGGATGATGGAGGACCCGATCTAATACTCCTATATGGCAATACTCAAGCGGTTACACGTCAAGGACAGTATGATCTCTGCAATATGATCCTCCAAGTCTCGAAGGATCTCGGATGCCGATACGTGATAACTCTGGGCGGCTATAGGCCTGGAAGAAAGGTGGAGAGGCCCAACCTATATTATGCGGCTTCAGATCCCGAGACCGCTAGAACGGCTGAGTCATTGGGTGCGGAGATGCTAAGCGGGCACATATACGGCGTGGCCGGGCTTCTAGTAGGCCTAGCCCCCCTCCACGAAATGAGAGGCTTCTGTCTGCTGGCTGAGACTCAAGGTGACAGATTAGATGTTGATGGCGCCCGAGAGGTTTTAAGGGCTATCTCTGGACTTTTAAAGTTGGATCTCGATTTAGAAGATTTACGTAATCCAGAGGAGCTGGCTGACTTTCTCTCCCCATTCGACTTCGGAGTCTTAGCGAAGAGGGGCATGAAAACATCCTCTAAGCCAATGCCGGAATGGTTCATTTAGATACGCGGAAGCAATGATCTCGAGCATTCATCATCTTTTGCCCTCTCAAGCCTTTTAAGTAGGTATTGATTGAGAGATCCGTGGTGTTAGGAATTGAAGATCGTTCTCATAGGCGCGGGAAGTCATGTCTTCGCAAGAAGACTAATCACCGATATTCTGTCATATCCCGAACTTAGAGACTTCACGATATCGTTAGTCGATATTGATAAGGAAGCCTTAGATTTAACGGCGGCTCTCGCAAGGAAGATCATCGGGCAGTATGGATTTAAAACCAAATTGGAGGCTACAACTAACCGTAGAGTCGCCCTCGACGGGGCTGATTACGTTATTGTCTCAATTAGGGTTGGAGGTTTAGATGCCGCCAGATTGGATGTGGAGATCCCCGCAAAATACGGCGTGTACCAGGGGATCGGAGATACCGTCGGCCCAGGCGGGGTCTTTTATGCCTTACGTCACATACCAGTTCTCCTGGAGATCTGTCATGACATGGAGGAATTATGCCCGGATGCTCTCTTAATTAATTATACGAATCCCATGGCCATGCTCTGCTGGGCTATAAATGATTACTCGAAAGTTAAGAGTATAGGGCTCTGTCATAGCGTGCAGGGAACAGCCGCTCAACTCGCAAAGTATTTAGGCGCACCATTAGATGAGATATCCTATTGGGTTGCCGGAATAAATCACATGGCATGGTTTTTAGAGTTGAAGTGGAAGGGAAGGGATGCCTATCCGCTCTTGAGGGAGAAATTTAAGGATCCAAGCATATACTCCTCTGCGGATTGGACTGAGGCTGATATCGTTCGAGTTGAGATATTCAAGGCCTTCGGATACTTCAATACTGAGTCAAGCCAGCACATGTCGGAGTATGTTCCCTACTTTAGAAAGAGGCTTGAACTCTTAAAGAAGTATAGGCTGATAGGTCCTTCTGAGAGGATGAAGATTCTGGAGAGAAGGCATAGAGAGAGGGAAGAGGAGATCCGTCGATTAATAAGGAGCGACGAGAAGATACCGCTTAAGAGGAGCAGAGAGTATTGCTCCGCGATAATATACTCGATAGAGACTGGCACTCCGATACGAATAAACGGAAACGTGAAGAATAACGGCTTGATCACAAATTTGCCTCAGGGCTGCTGCGTTGAAGTTCCATGCCTAATAGATAAAAGCGGGATTCACCCATGCTATGTTGGCGATCTACCTCCTCAATGCGCGGCGTTAAACAGGACGAATATCAACGTTCAGGAATTAGCCGTCCTAGCGGCGGTGGAGCGGGATAAGACCCTAGCATTTCAAGCGATCCTGCTTGATCCACTCACGAGCGCCGTTCTAACTATAGATGAGACACGTAGGATGGTTGATGAGATGTTCAAGGCTGAAGCTAAGTATTTGGGCAACTTCAAGTAGACGCTTTCGCATTAAAAAGGTGAGGAAGGTCCTATAGTCTTATCATTGAGTCTGCTGCTTTTCCTGCATCTCCCTTAGAAACTGCGTATATATTCTTTGAACTCTCTCTGCAGCTGGTCCTGAACCCTCAACTACTCCCTTTTCTGTAACCTTCACTCTATCCATGACCCAGATGAATCCCTCTTTCTCATAGAGTTTAACCATCCTCGGGAATACTCTTTCAAGCCTCTCGGCTAATCCTCTAAGATCGAATGCCTTCTGCGTGGATAATATGCGTGCGATAGTGCTTCCATTAATCACGACTTTAGGGAAGAAGTTCGAGTTTGAATCCTTTGCATCTGAGATTATCACGTTTAGGTTCTCCGGGTTCACGCCAACTAAAGTTCCAGTGTATGTCTTATCGTCGGTTGTAATGACTGTCACAACGGTATCTATGAGCGCGGATACTTCGCTAATAAATCTCCTCTCAGCCACCGACATTTAAATCAACCAAATCTAAAATTAAGCATAAGAGCCTTATTATCGTTATCTTTTAAGTCTGGAAGGGCTGAGTTCACTCCCGAGACTCGGGAGATCGCAAGGTCTTAAAGTTATCCTTTCCCCGTCGTGTAGTGTGTGCACTAAAAAACTCTTTATAAAGGATGTTTCGGCTCATTGGATTCTCCGCCATTTGACCATCGGATTTACCTATTGATTTCTTCTTTGGATCTGCTGCTCAAGCATAACGATCGTATTTGAGGGAATATCCCTATATACAACTATGTTTGGGCCTATCCAGCTGTTGTTTCCGATCTTCACTCCTGGCATGAAGAGCGAGCCTATGCCTGTTTTAACGGAGTCTCCCATGACTACTCCCATCTTTCTTCTTCCAGTGCTTATGACTTTCCCCTTAACCTTCATTTTTACTGGTCTGTCATCGAAGCGTAAATTAGCCGTTATCGTTCCGGCTCCTAAATTGCAGTCTTCTCCTATTATGCTGTCGCCGACATAAGATAAATGCCCGATATGAACGTGATCCATTAGGATGCTATTCTTTATCTCGCATGCATTTCCAACCCTGACGTTTCTCCCAATGCTCGTGTATGGCCTAATATAACAGTTCGGCCCGATATCGCTTCCCCTGCCAATATACGCCGGCCCTTCAATGTAGGCGCCAGATCTAATTCTTGCATCCTCATCCACAAAGATCGGCCCCCAAACATATGCTCCCTTCTCAATCTCCCCTAAGACTTCATGCTTTATTTGCCTTAGAATCCTCATGTTCGCCTCAAGGATGTCCCATGGTCTTCCAACGTCAAGCCAGTCATCAAATGAGATCTTCGCTGCCAATACTTCTTCCCCTCTCTCTATGAGCATCCTGATAGAATCGGTGATCTCCTGTTCTCCCCTTGGGGAGTATCCAGTCTGTCTTATAGCATCAAATATCTCCTGCGAGAATACGTAAATCCCTGCGTTTGCCTGTCGGCTAATTATCGATTCAGGCTTAGGTTTTTCAATTATCTCCACAACCCTACGTTGCTCTAGCTTAATAGCAGCATACTGTTCAGGATTTTCAACCTCAACAGTCGTTATAGTAACTGCTGGATGCTCCTTCAAGTGGAGACTCAAAGCCGACTTGACTGCCTCGCAGTTTATCAATAGATCCCCGTACGTCGCTATAAAATCTCCGTCTACATAATCCTCAGCAATCGAGAAAGCATTAGCCGTCCCCTTAATCTCCCTTTGATAGGCGTAACTGATCCTCATTCCAAGTCTTGATCCATCCCCAAAATATTCCCTGATCTGATCAGCCTTATAATTGACTATGAGCAGAACATCCTCTATTCCAGAGTCCCTCAGGGCTAAGAGATGATGCTCAAGAAGAGGCTTCCCACCTATCGGAATCATGTGCTTAGGCCTAGTGGCCGTTAATGGGCGAAGCCTCTTCCCTTCGCCAGCAGCTAATACTACGGCCTTCAAACCCGCCACTCTCACTCTTCTCTGCGATGATTATCTCGCAAGTTTAATGACGAGGCTTGCTATTCTCCTACCAAACTTCCTGCAGAGATCAGCCTCTCTCTCATCGGGAGCCCCGACAACGGCTAATCCGTAATGTTGACTATGAGGATTCCCCTGAATGATCATGCCGTGAATCAGAAATGCCTTTAAGATCGATAGGATTGTCGTCTCGGCCCCAGAGGCAGTTCCGCCCGAAGATGTGAATGCGGCTCCTATCTTGCCCTCAAGTCTGCCATGTATCTCGACGCTATCATCTATCAGCCTCTTTATCTTTGCGCTCATTAAGCCATAATATGTTGGAGAGCCTATTATTATCCCGTCGGCATTTAGAAGATCCTCAAGTGAGACATCATCTACTCTCTTAACTATACATTTTATTCCCTCAACTTCCCTTACTCCCTCAGCCACAAGCTCAGCAGCTCTCTCAGTATTTCCAGTCGTAGAATCATAAACTATAAGAACGGTTTGCATGCGCTTATCCTCCCTCCATCACGGTTAGAAGCAACATTCTTATAAATACTCTTACCCTCCAAACGGGAATAAAGATTCATGGGCGAAGCAAGGATATTATGGGCGGCTCTGAAATAGTGATAGTTGGAGCTGACAGCCACTTCACGCTGGGCATATTCGGAGATATCTTTAGGGCGAATGATCTATGAGGAAGCGAACTTGTCTTGATGGATATCGATGAAGAAAGGGCTTAATGTGGTAAGCAAATCGTTAAACGCGAGAAGGTGCAA
>QMXE01000062.1 GCA_003661975.1 Candidatus Bathyarchaeota archaeon | reverse complement strand
CAGTAGACTCCACGGGAACCTGAAATATTATATCCCCATCCAACTCTATGATGGTCTTGGCAACCACACCAGTCTCCTTAATAACATATATTGTTTCGCCTGTTGATTTCTTCTTCACCTCCTCATTCACGCCCTTCACGGTGACAACAGTCAGCGTGGTGACATCCTTCGCGACCTTAGCGATCTCATCTGCAAGGGACTTAGCAAAACTCTTTAAGCCATCCTTCTCACTCATATAAACCAGCCTCATCGACCATAAATCCATAATAAACCCTATAAAACTTCTGGGGGTGTCTGCAAAGCGAACAAAAAGGCTTAAATCATCTTCTACGGCCTGGACGAAGAGAAGGAATCACATCCAGCTCGGAGGAATAAGCCAAAGACAAGTGCTTCAGAACCTAAAAGGCAGAAGGTATAAGCACAGAAGATATAAAGACTGAGAATAACGGACGCAAACCAGACTCTATCATCCAAAAAATTGAGTGGTTTAAGGCTGAGATGATGAGATACATGGATGACGCCGAATTTGAGATTATAAAGCAGAGGTTCGATGTAGATCCGAAAGGGATACGAGGAACGTCCTAAAAATAGCCGGGCGCCACGGAAAATTTAGAACGAGAAGGTCAAAGAGCTAATCTCCCGCCATCCAAGGCTGAAGAATATCCTCCCCAGCCCCCAGAGACCTCAAGAGATCAATCATTCTCGAGCGGAGATCATCAGCAACATCAGCCTCCTCATCGATTAGATTCTCAGTCTCCCTCGGATCTCTTGTCAAATCATAAAGCTCAGACTTTAATTCGGAATCCCTCCTGGCGGCGAGGAGAGCCCACCTCTTAGAGGTAACAGTTATCCATCCCGGCGGTTTAAGCCCGACGAGGCTGGCTGAGCTCACAGCGACATCCCTGCCCTCATCCGATTCGTCATATATAATGGGAAGAAGCGATCTTCCCTGAACCGTCGGAGGAATCTTAACCCCGGCAAGCTCAAGAATACTCGGCATGATATCCGGTGATTGAACAATCCCGCTGCGTCTTCCACGCGGCGAGCCAGCAGAATCCGGAAGCCGAATTATAAGCGGGATATGCGCTACCTCCTCATAGAGCTTAGGTCTCTTCCCAACAAAATTGTGCTCGCCAATGTATGTTCCATGATCGCTCGTGAAGATTATCGCGGTGTTCTCGAGAAGCCCGAGATCATCAACCTTCTGGAGAAGCATCCCAACCCACCTGTCCACCATCGTAACCTCACCAGCATACAAAGCCCTCAAATGGTTTATCTGCTCCTCTGTTAAGTCTGATGCAAGAGGCCTCTCAACGCCCGGTATATACGCCCCACCGGGAACCTCACCCCCCTTCCAGCCTGGATCATACATCTCAGCATACCATCTAGGAGGATCCCAAGGCTCATGCGGATCAAAAGTATCAATATGCAAGAAGAACCTCTCATGCTGATCATAATTCAGCTCAAGCCACTTAATGGCGGATCTCATAGTCTGAGCGACGAAGTAGTCCTCCTCAAATCTGCGGAGGGAGACATTCTGCAGGTATTGTCTGCCTAGAGCCCTCTGCCTCTCCCCTGGGTCCTTAGGCGGGTTAGTCATGTATCTATCATTCTCCTGACCCCTAATCCACCACCAACCATCAAATCCCCTATCAAAGTAATGCGCATCCCTAATCATATGTGGAGTATCAACGATAAGCATGGTCACGTATCCGGCCTGACGGAGAACCTGTGAGATCACAATCTCACTCTTCGGCAGGGGAGCCCAAGTTGAATATATGAATGTGAATCTGCCTGTGAAGAGGTCGTGGCGATGCGGGATAGTCGGAAAGGACGCTATGTAAGCATTATCGAAGACAACAGAATCCTCCGCGAATCTATCCATGTTCTCCGTGTGAATCCAATCGTTGCCGTAGCATCCAAGATAATCCCACCTAAAAGTATCAGAGACTATCTCAATCACATTCATGCAAATCCCCTCTAAACAATACCATGCATAATTATGTGATGGGTCATTTTAACCTTAGTCTTCCCATCATAATTCCCTCTATTAGGAAAATTTAGACTAAATTATCTGTAAGGGCATTATGAAAGGGAAGTCATAGATCAATCTCGCTTTATCTGATTTAAAAAATAGGTGAACATGCATAACGGAGAAAAGGATCTTAGCAAAGCGGATCTTTCAAAGTATGAGTTAATGGATGAGCTTGTGTATGTGCTGAGTTGGTTAAGCCTGCGCTTAAAGTTTCACCTAAAATCTTCATTCGGTAATAGAGTCAATCTGCGATAGTAGGAGTACTCCAGATGCAAGCCAAAGTGGAGATGATGTTCTTGTAGCTTTTCTTTTCGATTGGAAAGTCGAAGCAATGATAAGGATGGCAGAAACAAGAACAGTTACTTTGAGAATCACGCTCTTATATGTTTGTTTTCTGATGGAAATTAGTCCCTTTTTATTCCGTTAGTTTTGCTCCGCACTTTTTGCAGTATCTTGCTCCCAGAGGATCTATTTTAGTTCCACAGAAAGGACAATATCTTATTGTAATTTCTGGCTTATGCATTGTTGTTTGTTGCCTAGGAGCATATTGTGGATAATCTCTTTGCGGAGGCTTCCAAGTTAAGCCTAAGAGGCCGCCATCACGCGAGGATAAGCCCGATATAGAGGCTCGCTCCCGCTCCGAAGAGACTGAGCACTGAAAAGATGATGAGTATGCTCCACGTCTGGTTCTCAGGCTCGTTATGCATTTTTACGGCGCATATGATTATGACCGTTCCGTAGTCGCGCCATTTTTGTCAAGAACATGAGGATTTAGATTGTATGACTTCATCTGTGGCCTCCGTCTTTCAGAAGAAGCACATAACGAATTTACAGATAAATTAATTCTTTTTTAGGCTCTTATGCTGAGATGTTAGGCTTTATCTACGTATTTAAGAATCCGAAAAATTAATTGATGTTTTCACATTAATCATCTGGCAGACGGGGAAGTGTATGAATAGAGGAGTAACAAAGACCGTTGCAGTCGCTATTATAGTCGCGATTATACTTGTCTCAGTCCTTGGCTATTATATATTTATTCAGATTCAGGAAAAGCCTCCGCGTGAAGAGCATCTCGAGTCTCCCCTGCCATCTGGAGGGAATGAGACTAAGTCATCTCCATCGCCAGAACAGGGTAAGGCTGCTTCCCTACCACCTGAAAAAGGTGAAGCTCAAATAACTAAGCCTCATGCCTCGTCATCTGGGGAGAATGAGACTAAGCTGCCTCCATCTCCTGAGCAGGGTAAAGCTTCTCCCCTACCGCCTGAAGAGAGTGAAGCTCAGACAACTAAGCCTTCACGTGAAGAGCATCCTGAGTCTCCCTTGCCATCTGAGAAGAATGAGACTAAGCCGTCTCCATCACCTGAACAAGTTAAGGCTTCTTCCCCGCCATCTAAAGAGAGTGAAGCTCAGATAACTAAGCCTCATGGCCCGCCAAAATTAGAAATAACGGTTAGCTTCATCGAATCAAGCTATAAGGTTGCATCAGGTAATACCTCTGGATGGTTCTGCACGGGTCAAGACGCGGACATCATGCTTTCAGGAATAGATTTCAACAAGACTGGAGGGCCCTTACTTTTCAATCATCCGATGGATATTGCATCTGACGGAAAACACCTACTTCTAGCCGATACGTGGAACAATCGTATTCTGATCTGGAACTCTCTTCCGACCAATAATACTCCCCCAGACATCGTCCTAGGCCAGCTCAGCTTTGACACTAATAATCCAGGCAGAGACCGCGGCCAGCTAAACTGGCCTGTAAGCGTCGCCACTGACGGCCAGCACGTTGTAGTAGCCGACACCAATAACCACAGAATTCTGATTTGGAACTCATTCCCGACGAGGAATGGGCAACCCGCAGACATAGTGCTGGAGGGTGTGCCGCCTGATCCAGAACGTCCAGAAACCTATAGGAGGGCTATAGCTTGGCCCTGGGGCGTCTGGACGGATGGTAAAAAATTGGTTGTAAGCTCCACTGGCGCGAGTCTAATTCTAATCTGGAATAGCTTCCCCACTGAAGATAACCAGCCTGCAGACATCTACATTAAAGGAGACTTCCTTGGAACACCTCGGCAAATAACAAGCAACGGAAACTTCCTCATAGTTGGTGATCATAATCCCAAAATTAATGGTTCATCCGTTAGCCACTCCGTATCATTCGTCTGGAAGACCTTTCCGTCCAGAGACAATCAGCCTTACGACTTCTATTTGAAGGATCCAGTAGACCCGGCAAGCTGGCTTAGAGGAGACATCACACCCGACGGCAAATTAATTCTCTTCGGGACGAGGCTACACATATGGAATAGTTTTCCGAAGGGTCCAGAGGATAAACCGGATCTCACGCTTGAATTCAACTGCAGATGGGGAGATGGCTCACGGGTCATATATGCTGGAGGTCGACTCTATCTGATCGAGTATAACGGGAACAAGGTGCTTGTCTTTAACAAGATACCTGACTCTCCCCTCGACAAGCCAGACTTCGCCATAGGAGCCCCAGACATATACACCAACACCTTAGAAACACACTTCTTCATAACGAATCCTGTTCCCATCTCCGACGGCGAAAGCCTATTCGTGCTATCAGACTTCGACCGGAAGCTTTATGTTTGGAGAAGACTTCCGGATGAAAGCGGCGCTTGGCCTGACATAGTTTATGACTTCGGCATTTATCAGCCGTGGGATGGAGCAATCTATGAGGATAAGCTTGTGATAGCTGGAGAAGCAATAGTTCTAGTCTGGGATGCCATACCTAGAAATGGCGAGCTGCCAAATAGAAAGTTCGTCGGCGGCATAGGGAATGTCGAGTTCAAGAGGCTAAGAGGAGTGGCACTTGACGATAAATACTTCTATCTAGCCGATGAGGAAGCCGGAAAAATCTACGTCTGGAATGGCATACCGGAGAGAAACTCGACGGATCCTCTCTTCTCCTTGGATGTCGAGCATGTTCGCAGAATAACTAGCGACGGTAAATACTTGGCAGTCACACAGGGCAACTTGATACGTCTCTTCGAGGTTGATAAGCTCAGCCCCGACTCTAAGGGAATCCCTGTGGAGGCCGCTCAGGTCAATCTAGCGGAACACGCTCTGGTTGCAAAGGGCCATCTATTCGTTGCGGACACTTGCAACAGTCGCGTTTTAGCTTGGCGAAACATCTCTGACGCTATTGCTGGCAAGCCGCCGGATGTCGTGTTAGGTCAAGAAGAGATCGTATCTCTTCGTCCAGAAGAGGTTCGTCCACAAATAGGTAGAGACAAGCTCTTCTGGCCTGCAGCTCTCTCCTTCGATGGCAATTATCTCTGGGTTGGAGAGTATAAGTTCTCCAATAGACTGCTAAGGTTCAGCCCATCCCCCGCTTGGCAGGAGCATATTGAGACCGTAAGTGTTCCTGTATATCCCGGTGCCCAAAGTACATATCTTCCCGATGAAGTGTGGGCGGATATGGATGTGCCAAGCGATGCTAATCGTCAAGCCTACTTGGCCCCTGCAACTATCGATGAAGTCTCAGAATGGTACAAGAAGCAGATGGCAGAGTGGACTATCATGAAAGAGAAATCCTTTATTGAGAAGGAGAAAAACATTAGACTGCATTATGTTTTGTTAAAGAAAGATACTCATGGAGCTTACATATTCATAATGAAAGACCCCCACATCCGAGAGCCGGACAAGATCGTTATAGGGATCGCATCTGGACCATGGGAGCTTCTTAAAGACTGCGAGCCAGTAATGATTAAAGCAAGACCAAAGGGTGAAGGCGCGCCTTATCCGGTTGAGCCGCCATTCACGTATCTTCCGGAGCTAGGTGAGGGAAACGTAACCTTCACCGTAAGTCCAGTCGAGTTAGACGCGATAGACTGGATTGAACCTTTAGGAAGGATGAACGCTCCTTCCGGGCATGTAATACCTACAGAACACGGAGGCTTCATTCTTAAGAATCCATCTATGAAATATCAGCTTAGAGCGCCAGCCGACGGCATAATATTTGAAATAATATACAGAACAAAATACGACGAGTATCAGCTGAGACTGGCTCACTCAAACACTTTTGTCAGCGTCTTCGATCACGTATCCGAACTCAGCGATCTGGTTAAGCAAGGCCTTAAAGAAGGCGAAAAGTTCTCTAAGACCCCAGATGAGGTTGATTATCGTGTTAAGATACCTGTGAAGGCGGGTGATATTCTCGGAACCGTTGGTGGACGTGCAGATTACGTCGTTGGGTTTGACTGGTGTGTCTACGACAAAGACATCTATAACAGCTTCGTAAATCCCAAAAGATACAATCTCAAGTTCCTGCATGGAACACACTTCATCCCATACTGTGAAGAATCATTAAAGAAGCAGTATTTATCTAGGCTTCCGAGAACAGCAGAGCCTAGATACGGAAAGTTCTGTTATGATCAGCCTGGAAAACTTGTTGGAAACTGGATGTCGGAAAGATTGCCAGAAGGTGACCCTGACGTTTCATGGGATGCAGCACTTGCATTCGCCTATGACCATATCAATCCTTCTAGGCTGCTTGTAGGAATAGGCGGGGACCTAATTGGAAAACGCGCAACATATATGGTTCATGGTAATGCGCCGGACCCAGCTGATATCGACGTTTCATCAGGGAAGGTAATTTACTATTTAGAGCCATACGATACAAACCCGGATGCTCCGAGGATCACTCTGCTAGTTCAAATGATAAGCGATGAAAAGATAAAAGTTGAGGCATTCAAAGGATGGATCAAAAATCCAGAATTCACAGAAAACGCACGCTACTACACAAGATAATATGTATGATAAGGAATTCAGTTCCAGATCGCTCATGGAATTTGCCAGTAAAAATTACTCTTTTGCATAAAACCTTAAATTTAGCATATTTTCGTCAAAATACGCTTTTATGCAGTTTTGGTTCGGGAGGAGAGATACGTGTTCTCGTTAAAATTTCTCGCAGAAGCAAGCTTAAGCATTATTTCAATAAGATTAGGCGAAAGGACATCTGATGCTTGCTTATGTCTTTGTGAGGTCACAAAAAATAAAAGCTAAACGCAAAAACAAAGCAAATAAGAAGCAAACCATCTACAGAATAAGCCAAGATCTTAAAACACTATGCTAAATTGGTGCGGGGTTGGGATTTCAATATGAATTTATCAGTAAATCTTTGTAAATGATTTGTTATAGGTGCTCTATTTCTCGCAGTATTCTTGCCAGCAATCTCGGCTCGATTCTAAAGCCTTTATTTACTAGTGTCAGCACTATTTCTTTTGCTTCTGTTCTCCTCAGCAATTTTTCTCTTACAGCCCTCATGATAACGTAGATTGTCCCTTTTACTTTAAGCCCTAACGCTTCAGCCAGTGCCCTTCCGCTGGATTCATCAATTAATAGTAACGCGTTGATTTTGCGCGCAAGTACTATCGCCTGCGCTTCTCCGAAGTGGATTTCAAATGCTTTTTCTGTCAGCTTTCGAGAGAGCTCGATTTCTCTTTCGTCTAGTCTCCAGATTCTTATCCAGCCTTTATCCACGCATTCCTTTATAGCGAGGGCGTCACTAAATCCTTCCCGCAGTCCCCTTTCAACTGCTTCCCTATAAACCTCCTCGGGAATTATTATTTCGCCGAAAAGGCTTCTTGAGCAGTATGATCCTGCCTATTTTTGAGAGCCATATCAGAGGGCTCGAGTTGGATACGATGGGCAAAGTTTGCTCCTCGCCTAAGCCTTCAAGTCCCCATCTAAATCCTGCTCTGAATACTGAATGAGTATGCCCTTCTCGGCCAATATCCTATAAAAGCTCCATAGGGATACGCCTGCTAGTTGAGCAGCCTTCCAGCCGGTGACTTGTCCCCTCCGATAAAGATCAACAGCATATTCTAAGTTCCTTTCCTTAATGCCACGTTCAAGAATTTCACGTATCAAGGCCGACCTATCCTTTCCCTCCCTCTCTGCTAACTCGCGAAGCTTCCTTATCATTTCACGAGACAATCTTAGGCTGATAGTTTCAGACAAAGAAGACACCGCAATACAAAATATATCAAATGTAT
>QMXE01000061.1 GCA_003661975.1 Candidatus Bathyarchaeota archaeon | reverse complement strand
GTAGTGGAATCTGTGAGGCAATTAGCACGCTAAGCCCCCTAATAGACCCTATTAACCTCAAGGCTCATATCCACGGCCCTAACCGAATGAGTCAAGAAGCCCAAAGAGATTACATCAGGCTTCAACCTCGCATACTCAAGGATATTATTCTCATCTATCCCGCCGGAAACCTCTATGAGAACCCTATCTCTCAATCCCTCATCCCTTAAACTCCTAATCGTCTCCTCAACCTCGCCAACCGACATATTATCAAGCATTATTATGTCGGCTCCGGCCTTAGCCGCCTCCAAGGCCTCATATACAGTTTTGGCCTCAACCTCAAGCTTCTTCGAGAAGCTAATAGCTGAGCGCGCCCTCTTAATCGCCTCACCTACGCCGCCAGCAATTCTAATATGATTATCCTTTATTAAAATAGCATCATCAAGCCTAAATCTATGGGGGTCGCCTCCCCCAATAGCGACGGCTCTCTTATCGAAGTAT
Source organism: Candidatus Bathyarchaeota archaeon (assembly GCA_003661975.1). GTDB lineage: Archaea > Thermoproteota > Bathyarchaeia > Bathyarchaeales > DTEX01 > B63. The sequence goes on along the minus strand of QMXE01000061.1, from coordinate 7,802 downwards.
CTCAGGCCTGGCGCCGTCTTCCTCGTCGCCGCCACCCTCACATTTAATCCCTCCTTGCGGATCATGCTGACAAGTTTTCTTGTGATAGTCGCTATTCCACTCATCCTCATCAGAATGTTAAGTGCGGTCCTCTCAGCGGAGAGTATCGCTCGACCCGACCCATTAATCTCGGCTATGATTGTTCCCGCTGAAACTTCAGCTCCATCCTCAACTTCAGCCTTAAACTCGGCCTCCACAATCTCAAAGAGGATTGAAGTCTCATATAGGCCGGCGATAACTGCGGGTTCATTCACTACTATATGCGCCTCAACCCTAACCTCAGCCGGAACCACAGTCTCAGTCGTTAAATCTCCCATCCCAGTATCTTCCCTGAGGAAATCTATCAGCCTCTCGCGTAGAATCGACCTCAGCATCAAGTGGACCTCCAAACTAGAATTTAACTAGCAAAATAAAATCTTAACAGGCTGTAAAGGCTATGTTCCAACAATTATGCTTCCAGATATCTTCCTAAGCGTTGCGATCGCGGATAAAGCGGCTATATAGCTAGTCTTTGGGTTCTCAGGGAAGGGCTTATTAATTGTCTTTGTGAAGATCTCCCCAAACTCCCCCCTAACATGAATCTCATGCGTGATCCTATCAGCCTTAGGGTCGGCTATGATCCTAACCCTCGTCCTGTCGGCTCCTATGCCAGCGAGGCTCAAAGATGCAGAGACATTAACATTCCTCGGAAAGAGCCTAACAGCCTCCCTGGCTGATCCCTCAAAGAGAACTGTTTCCTCGCTGATCCTTGATAGATCAATGTTCCGCTTCTTAATGAATGGGGCTCCCTCAAAGCTCTTAGGAGGCTTCCGCGTTACGAGCATGACCTCATCAACTGATCTGACAGCAGCGGCCTTCACATTATCCAAGCCTACAATAGCCCCTGAGGGAACATAGACTTTCCTTCCCTGCTTCCTTGCAACCCTTGAAACCTCAATGAAGAATTCATCGTCAATCAATGCTCCAGTGCTCATAACCATGAGATCCTTACCGTTAGATAGTGCCTTAATCGCGTATTGCCTAACAGCCTCCTGAGAAGCAGCCTCAATGATCAGGTTGATCCTGTCATCCATGAGGATCTCATCGGCGTTTCTGGCGATCTTGGGCTTCTTAATGAGCATGGAGACAAGCCTCTCAGCATGCTCCCTGACTATATCATATACGGACTCTAAGGTTATGTCTCCAGCCTCGCCAGTATCGATCGCCCTTGCAATCACAGAGCCGATAGATCCACATCCAATTAAACCAGCAGTGATCGTCTCTCAGATCACCAGCTCGCATTCAATGAGTGCTTGACGTTTTAAAAGGAGATGTAGGTTAAAAAGGTTACTCTATATCGTTAAGAGCCCATCAGCATGAAGCAAGGAGGCCCCTTATAGAACGTTTATAACGGCTCATCCATTAGAGTATCTTGGCGAAGTAAATGAGCATATACGATAAGCTCGGAGTCAAGCGGATAATAAATGCGTGGGGAACATTAACTTCCCTCGGCGGCTCAATAATGCTTCCGGAAGTCATAGAGGCCATGAACGAGGCGGCTAAGGCCTTCGTCGACATGAATGAGCTCCACAGAAAGGCCGGGAGGATAATAGCGGAGATAACAGGTGCGGAGGATGCATATGTCACCTCGGGAGCCGCGGCTGCGCTTGTCTTAGCGGTATCAGCATGCATGACGGGCGATGATCCAGAGAAGATGGCTAGAATCCCATATATCGATGGATTCAAGAATGAGATAATACTCCCCCTGATCCAGGATAATCAATATGCGAGGCTACTCTGCATTCCTGGGGCGAGGCTCGTTAAGGTTGGAACCAAGGATGGATACTCCCCAAAGGATATAGAGGATGCTATTACAGATAAGACCCTCGCGATAGCATTCATGTTCTTCACATCTAAAAAGGGCTGTGATCTAGAGGCGCTTAGAAAGGTCGTTAAAATAGGAAAGAAGCATGGAATTCCAGTTATTGTAGATGCGGCCGCTGAGCTCCCTCCAATAGAGAACCTAAGAGATATAGTGGCGACGGGGGCTGATCTAGTCGCATTTAGCGGAGGAAAGGATATTCGAGGCCCAAATGATACGGGTTTCATCATCGGCAGGGCTGACTTGATAAGGGCAATACGAGCCCATGGATGTCCAAACTGCTACATGGGCAGACCGATGAAGGTGAGTAAGGAGCAGATAGTAGGTTTAGTCGTGGCTTTACAGCACTATACGCGGGAGGCCGTTGAGGTAAGAAAGAAACGATGGGAGAAGATCGTAGAATACTTCGTAAGGGAGCTCTCATCTGAGCATGTAAAGGCTGAGAGGCTTATGCCGGATCCGTCTAAGCATGAATACTCAGCGCAGGGATGGCCAAGAGCCTGCTTAACCATCAATGAGAAGGAGCTTGGAATGACGGCGAAGGAGATCAATGAGGAGCTGAGGAGGGGAGATCCACCGATATACGCCCAACAAACAGGCAACCAAATAATATTGAATCCGCAATGTCTCCAAGATGGAGAGGAGAAGATAATAGTTCGGAGAATAAAGGAGATAATCAATAAGAAACTCGATTAAAAAAGCTGAAGCCATACTCCCAATCGAGACGCTTGGCATGCACCTAAAAGCCTAAGATCCCGAACGACGAGTTCCCAATGTCCAGATGACTATTATTGCCGTTGCGATTGCCTACATAGTAGCAATGATCATGATTAAGAGTCGATGAACCAAAACCTAAGGTTTATTCTGGCGGGATAAGAGCGTGTGCTGATAAAAAACTTATAGGAGAACAGAATCTTTTATAAGCAGCTGTTTATTATTCCTAAGGATGCCTCCAAAAAATAGTTTTGGAAGTAGGGGCTGATGTGGATCATCGCTCCGATCTCGGCTCTGGCCTCCGTAGTAGTTGGCGGGTTCCTCTATAGTTATGTGAGCAGACAGGATAGCGGAACGGAGAGGATGAGGGAGATAGCCGCGGCAATAAAGGAGGGGGCAGATGCATTCTTAAAGAGGGAATATATGACCCTCGCATACTTCGTCGCCGTAATGTCAGCCGCCCTCGCCCTCTTCATAGACCCAATAATGGCTCCAGTCTACATATTCGGCTCGGCATGCTCGGCGTTAGCTGGATACTTCGGGATGCAGGTGGCTCTAAAAGCGAATGTAAGGACGGCCAGCGCCGCGAGGAAGGGCATAAACTATGCCTTTCCAATAGCCTTTAGGGGAGGAGCAGTTATGGGATTATCAGTAGTCGGAATGGGACTTCTGGGAGTAAGCATAATCTACGGCCTAACAGGGAATCCGGAGGCGATCCTCGGATTTAGCTTCGGAGCAAGCGCAATGGCCCTCTTTGCCAAGGCTGGAGGGGGAATATACACGAAGACAGCCGATATAGGCGCTGATCTCGTAGGCAAAGTTGAGATGGGAATCCCGGAGGATGACCCTAGAAACCCGGCGGTCATAGCGGATAATGTAGGCGATAACGTCGGAGACGTAGCTGGAATGGGGGCGGACCTCTTCGACTCGTATGTCGCAAGCATTGTTGCGGCGATGATCCTCGGAAAGGAGCTCGGCGCGGCCCAATCGATCATAAGCATGGATCAGATACCATTAATCTTTGCGGGTCTGGGAATAGTGGCCTCGCTTATAGGAGTCGCCATAGTAAGGGTTGGAAGGAAGGGAAACCCGGGAAAAGCCCTAAACTTCGGCACATACTCGACGTGTATAATGTTCTCCGTATTCACGCTCATAGCCACGTATCTTCTCAAGATTAACATTGGAATATGGATTGCGACGAATATAGGATTGCTCTCTGGAGTCATAATCGGAATAACGACGGATTACTTCACATCGATAGATAGGCCTCCGGCGATAAAGACTGCAAGCTCATCGAGGACTGGAGCCGCAATAAATATAATCACGGGCTTCTCGTATGGGCTGATAAGCCTCTTCCCCCCGCTGCTCGGAATAGGCGTGGCATCGGTAATAGCCTATTATGTCTCCGAATACTTTGGGATATCGGGCCTATATGGGATAAGCATGGCGGCGGTAGGCATGCTCTCAATAGTCGGAATGATAATTGCAGGAGACGCGTACGGCCCAATCTCAGATAACGCTAAGGGAATAGCCGAGCAGGCTGGACTATCAGAGGATGTAATCGAGGTTGCTGATAGACTCGACGCAGCCGGAAACACATCGAAGGCCATAACCAAGGGATTCGCTATTGGAGCGGCTGGTTTAACGGTCATCTCCCTCCTAGCGACCTATCAGGTCCTAACGAGATCGGGAGGATTTGACCTCATGAATCCGTTGGTTCTCGCGGGGATGCTCGTAGGCATATCTGTTCCACCTCTCTTCTCCGCGATGGTCATGCTGGGCGTAAGCAAGAATGCTTTCAGGATGATCGAGGAGATAAGGAGGCAATTCAGGGAGATCCCCGGATTGAAGGAGGGCAGGGAGGGCGTTAAGCCGGATTATGCCAGATGCGTCGATATAGCCACTACTGGAGCGTTAAAGGAGCTCCTCCCGGCAAGCGTAGTCTCTATACTGATAACATTGGCAGTTGGGTTCGTGGGTGGCATAGAAGCTCTAGGTGGATATTTAGGCGGAAGCATAATGAGCGGGTTAATATTCGCCCTTTTAATGGCTAATGCTGGAGGTCTATGGGACAACGCTAAGAAATACATAGAGGCCGGGGCATTCGGGGGGAAGGGCTCGGATGCCCATAAGGCAGCGGTTATAGGCGACACGGTTGGAGATCCATTCAAGGATACCGCTGGTCCATCATTGAATACGCTGATAACGGTCATGTCTCTTGTAGCCTCAATCTTCGCCGGGCTAATAGCAAAATACAACCTGATGATCCTTTTGGGAATTTAAAATCAAAGTGCACATGCGATTTATGGAGACATTAATTTAAGTTTCGCCTAAAATAGTAGTTATCGATCGCCATGTCAGGATTTGAAAGTCTAGTTCCCTATCTGAAGAGGGATGGAGACTCCGATCAGCCAATAATAATCGTTGATAGCAGAGAGGCAAGCTGCGCCTCAAAGATCGTTAAGGGATTAAGGGAGAAGGGAGCGATCATACAGATCAGATACCTAGAGAAGGGAGACTATATAATCTCGGATGAATGTGCGTTCGAAAGGAAGACGGTTCAGGACTTCGTTTACACGCTCACCCGAAGATACCTGTTTGATCAGCTCTTCCTCCTAAAGGAGGCCTATCCAAAGCCATTCATACTGATCGAAGGATACTTCCCAATAATCTACAAGTTCAGCAGGGTAAATCCATCGTCTGTTTGGGGGGCAATGTTCACCTTGGCAAAGCATGGAATAAACATGATCCACACGACAAACTATAAGGAGACAATAGATTTCCTCTATACATCGGCGAGGCAGGAGCAGATAGTCGAAAAGAGGGTTCCAGCAGTCCATCCAGTAAAGAAGATGGAGACATTAGCTGAGGCTCAGATCTTCTTTCTCTCAAGCCTCCCGAATATAGGAAGGGAGAAGGCCATAAGCCTACTCGAATCCTTCGACACGCCTTTTAATGCCCTAGCGAACCTTGAGAGGTGGGCCAGGGAGATCCACGGTTTAGGACCAAAGATAGTCAAAAAAGTTAGGGAGGTTCTACATACTCCGTACTCAGAGGCCGGGGGACGCTAGCCCTTAATGACGGCAAGGGGAACGAGTCTCGCAACTCGCTTCGCAATTCCAACAGCATCGCTGACCGCCGCTACTCGATCAACATCCTTATATGCCAAGTCGGCCTCCTCAGCCAGGACCACGGCGCTTGCAGACCTGACGACTATACCTCTTCTCTCAAGATCCCTCCTTATATCCCCGCTCCAGAACTTCCGCTTAGCAGCGGCCCTACTCATCATTCTCCCAGCTCCATGAGCCGTAGAGCCAAACGAGATCTCCATGGCCTTTAAGGTTCCAACGAGCACATATGAGCTTGTGCCCATGGAGCCTGGGATCAAGACGGGCTGCCCAACATCTCTATACTCGGCTGGTATAACCTCATGTCCAGGCGGAAAAGCCCTAGTCGCGCCCTTCCTATGAACCCACACCTTAACTCTCCTGCCGTCGATCTTATGCTCCTCGATCTTCGCAATGTTATGTGCAACATCATAGACTAGGCTTAGGCCTATCTTCTCTGATGGTATCCCCAATGCCTCCTCGAAGCTCTGGCGAACCCAATGCGTTATCATCTGGCGATTGACGAAGGCGTAATTAACGGCGCATGACATGGCCTCAAAGTAGTCCTCCGCCTCCCTGCTCTTACCCGGAGCGCATGCAAGCTCCCTGTCTGGAATTGAGATGCCATACTTTCTAACGGCTCTTTCAACAACGCGGAGGTAATCCGAGCATATCTGATGGCCGAATCCACGTGATCCACAGTGGATCATCACTGTTACTTGGCCCTCATGGGTTATCCCAAAGACCTTCGCGACTTTAGGGTCATATATCTTATCGACTTTCTGAACCTCGAGGAAGTGGTTTCCCGAGCCGAGGGTTCCGATCTGAGATAATCCGCGTCTCTTAGCCGTGCTTGAAACCTTATCTGGATTCGCATTCTTCATGCATCCATTCTCCTCGCAGCACTCAATATCCTCGGGCCATCCGTAACCCTGCTCTACGACCCTCGGAACGCCCTCGATGACTATGCGGTCGAGTTCGCTCGGCGAGACGCTTGCCTTCCTCCGGCTTCCCAATCCGGAAGGGACATTCCTGAAGATTATCTCGGCCAGCTTCCTCAGTTTCGGCCTGACATCCTCCTCTGAGAGATTAGTCGTTAGGAGGCGAACTCCACAGTTAATGTCGTATCCTACTCCTCCAGGGCTGATAACTCCCTCTTCATAATCTGTAGCTGCAACTCCGCCTATTGGAAATCCATATCCCTCATGTCCATCAGGGAGGGTAATTGCATACTTGTAGATTCCAGGCAGATGGGCTACATTCGCGCATTGGACAAGCGTCCTGTCAGTCTTCATCTTAGAGAGTAATTCCTCATCGGCGAAGACGATCCCTGGAACCCGCATTCCAGGCTTATAGCTCTTTGGGATCCGCCAAGTATACTCATTTATTCTCTCCAGTGGAACGCTCATATCTCTCTCCAAGATAAATACAATATTGTGGAGATTAATATAAACTATTTGAGGTCTCCCTAAAATTATGATTGGTGATCGAATGAAGGTCTCAATATGCAATGAGATATTTAAGAGTTGGAGGTTAGAGGAGACATTCGAGCATATCTCCCGCCTAGGCTATGACGGCATTGAGATAGCTCCATTCACAATATCAAATGATGTGAGGAGGATCGGGAGGGATAAGAGGGAGGAGATAAGGGATCTAGCATCATCCTACGATTTAGAGATCGTTGGGACACACTGGCTCCTCGTAGGTTCAGAAGGCCTTCACATAACCCACCCCGACGGGAATATCAGAAGGTCAACCCAGCGATACCTCTTTGAACTTATAAGGTTCACGAGTGATATAGGTGGGAGGATCCTAGTATTCGGCTCGCCGAAACAGAGAAGCATCCCGGATAACGTATCCTACGAGAAGGCCTGGGGATACGCTAGGGAAATATTTTTGGCATGTAGCCGATTCGCTGAGGATTATGGCGCCATAATAGCATTTGAGCCTCTGACTAGGAGATCAACGAACTTTATAAATACAGCTGAGGAGGCGATACGTCTGATAGAGGATGTTTCCCATCCCAACTTCAGACTCAACCTAGACGTTTACAGCATGTTGGATGAAGGTAAGCCGATACC
>QMXE01000060.1 GCA_003661975.1 Candidatus Bathyarchaeota archaeon | reverse complement strand
TTTCTCATGGCCTCTGATCTAACCTCTTCATAGAGGCTTCTCCCATGAGAATCCATGCCTACAATTAACGGGCCGAAACGCTTAACCCTAAGGATCCAAACAGCCTCCGGCATTCCTAAATCAAGCCACTTAACATCCACCACGGATTTTATGTGTTTCGCCGCTAAAGCCGCGGCTCCTCCTGTAAATGCACAGTAGACTGAGCCGTAGCGGCGAAGGGAATCCTTGGTCCTATCTCCCATTCCTCCCTTACCAATGATGACTTTAACCCCCATCCTGACAAGCTCAGCCTCAAAGGGCTCCATCCTCATGCTCGTAGTAGGCCCAGCCGCTAGAATACGCCATTCGCCATTTAACCTCCTAACTATCGGCCCGCAGTGATAAAGTGCTGATCCTTTAAGGTTGAATGGAAGATCCCTGCCCTCTCGAACATAATGTATGATCCGCTTATGCGCGGCGTCTCTCGCCGTAATTATCACGCCGCTCAGATATACATGATCACCGGCCTTTAGCCTTCTGATCGTCTCCTCCGGGATGGGCGTGCTGATCTCTATCTCCCCCATCCACAACAATCCTCCATAAGATCCATGTCTCCATGAGAGAGACATTCGACTCTTCCGTCGGCGTATATCCTCGCAGATGCCCTTCTTGCAGCCCAGCATTGAAATGCAACGGCAACAGGATAGGATGCTGGATGCCTATATGCATATTCGATCCTCACAGCTAGGGCAGTAACGTCTCCTCCAAGCCCCATAGGGCCAATTCCAGTCTTATTCACTGCATCTAAGAGTTCCTCCTCAAGCCTTGAAATCACGCGGTTCGGATGAGACTCATTTAGGGGTCTCAAGAGAGCCTTTTTGGCTAGATCCATCGCTATGTCGGCTCCTCCTCCAACGCCAACTCCGATGATCGTTGGGGGACATGGCATGCCACCGGCGTTTACCACGCATCCAAGTACGAACTTTTTCAATCCAGAAATTCCATCCGACGGCCTTAGAATCCGCAGTGCACACATATTCTCTGATCCTCCCCCCTTCGGAAGAACTGTGATCTCCAAAAAATCTCCGGATGTGATGCTCCAATGAATATATGGGATGAATCTTCCAGTATTATCTCCAGTATTCTTTTGTGTAAAGGGATCTACAGCATTTGGGCGAAGCGGGATCTGAACTGTAGCCTTCGCAACTGCCCTCCTAAGAGCCTCTTCTATCCTTTCTAGACAATGGAATCTTGATCCAGCCCTTAAATAGAAGGATATCAGTCCAGTATCTTGACAGATAGGCAAGCCTTCCTCCTCGGCTAATCTAATATTCTCCAGAATTGCCTTCAGCTGTATCCTTCCAGTAGGGTTTCTCTCCCTTACATACGCATCCTTCAGGGCTTCTTTAACGTCAGGCGGCAATTTTGTTACCGCCAAACGAAGAAGATTAACAGTCAACTTTTCGATTAAATCCTCAAGATCCAAATCTTCTTCCCGCCAGCTAAATTGGTGATCTCATCTTCGTCTAATTTAAATATCTTCTCCATTTACATTTTACTCGAGAAGGGCATGACTGAGAAGAAGTATCTGCGCATCGAAGATCTCCCGGGCGTCGGCCCCTCAATCGCTAATAGACTGCGTGAACTCGGCTTTCACACAGTTGAATCTCTCGCTATGGCTACGGTTCGAGAGCTAACCCAAGCGGGCATAGGCGAGAAGAAGGCATTCCAGATCATCAATGCGGCTAGAGCCTCAAGTTCGCTCTCCTTCATTAGGGCGGATGAATTGATAGTGAAGAGACAGAACATATTAAAGTTGACTACTGGAAGCAGGAAGCTTGATGCTCTTCTCGGAGGCGGGATTGAGACTCAATCGATAACTGAATTTTATGGCGAGTATGGATCTGGAAAGAGTCAGATTGCACATCAGCTCTGCGTTAACGTTCAGTTACCAGTTGAGGAGGGAGGCTTGGATGGAGGAGCACTCTACATAGATACGGAAAACACCTTCCGTGTAGAAAGGATATCGCAGATGGCCAGGCACATGGGCTTAGATCCAGAGGATGTTCTAAAGCATATAATTCTCGCGGAGGCATACACCTCTGATCATCAGATATTCCTCTTAGAGAATGCTGATGAGGTCATAAAAGAGAATAATATCAGGCTGATAGTTATAGACTCGTTAACTTCGCATTTCAGAAGCGAATATATCGGAAGGGAGAGCCTAGCTGAGAGACAGCAGAAACTAAATCAGCACATGCATAAGCTCATCCGCCTCGCTAGGGCATTCAACGCTGCAGCGGTCGTTACGAATCAGGTAATGTCGAGCCCTGATGTCTTTTTCGGAGACTCGATTAGGCCGATAGGCGGGCATATAGTTGCGCATACCAGTCATACGAGGATATACCTAAGAAAGGCTGGGAGGGGCCCCGTTAGGATCGCTCGTTTAGTCTCAAGTCCATATCTGCCTGAGGGAGAGTGTATCTTCCGGATAACGGAGAATGGCATTGAGGATGTTGAGGAGGAGAAGGAGAGATAGGATGAGTTGAGCGTTCCATTAGTCCTAATGACCCGCTTTTTCCAGCTAGTAAGGGAACGGAAATTCGCTGAGGCCGAGAGGATCCTTGAGAGGATACGTGCAAGAATGGAATTGGATAATGGAAGAAGAGAGTTTAATAGGGGATATTTAGATGCTCTGAACGGCATAGTCTTATCCTTCAAATCGGGCAGCAGTGGATCCTACGAGTTCTTCTGCAATCTCGACTTAAATGATATCTCGGCATTAAAGAGGCACTATGAAGACTTTAAGAGGAATGCGAGAGGCAGATTCCATGCTGAGTATGACAGAGGATATTTTTCAGCCCTTACCGATTTCATGCGTGTAATAATTGACACCATCAAAAGAGCGGGTGAAGCCAAGAACGATGCTAACCCAGAAGGCTCTTAATCAGCGTATAAAGGAGTATCCAAAGAAAAATCCAGGTGATGATGAATATGCCTATTCCCGTCTTCGTCACTTCGGATCTCTCGACCTTCCCAACGAATATCTGCTTTAATATTCTATCTGAGCTCCAATAGATTATTATGGCTATTCCGACAGCTGTGATTATATCACCTACCCTTAGGAGTAAACATATGACGGCAGTTAATACACCGAGGAGACCCCTAACCATATAAATTATGTCTTGCGGCTTCAATTTACTATCTACCAGGTGCATATGTATTGAGTGGATTGAGCAGTCTTGATATAGCCGTTATAACGGCTGAGCTTAACACGGCGATCAGGAACTCCCTAATTAGCAATATTTATCAGTTAAATGATAAGACGCTCCTTTTAAAGCTTCGCAAACATGGAGAGCCAAAGATCAATCTCATAATAGAGGCTGGAGTTGAGCTTCACGTAACAGCATACGATTTTAAGAGGCCATCTAAACCCCCAAACTTCTGCATGGCCCTCAGAAAATACCTGAGGAATGGCAGGATAAGGGAGATCCGACAATACGATTTTGAACGTATAGTCGAATTAGTGATTAGCTCTAGATCTGGAGAATACCGATTAATCATCGAGCTATTCGGAGATGGAAACATAATACTGGTTGATTCTGAGAGTAGGATTCTGCATGCCCTAACCTATAGGAGGATGAGGGATAGGAATATTATTCGAGGGGAAACCTTCAAGTATCCACCTCCTAAAGGTAGGGATCCCCGAAGCATCAGCAGGGAGGATCTTGAAGAATTAAGGGTTAACGGTCACCTTGAGGTTGTACGCTCAATCGTGAGAGTTTTTAGCATCGGAGGGAAATATGCGGAGGAGATACTTGCACGTGCCGGAATAGACAAGAATACGCCATCATCAGAACTTGGAGAACGTGAATTAAACCGCATATATGAGAGTCTAATGGATCTTGTCTCTGAGTTCTCGGTTGAGAATGAAACTCCAAGCGTATACCTCGATGAGAGCGGAAGATGGATAGATGTATCACCGATAAAAATGAGGAAATACTTGAATATGAGGACCATCAATTTTGGGAGCTTCAATGAGGCCCTTGACGAGTTTTATACGAGATGCATCGTTGAGGGGGAGACTCTGAAGGGCAAAATGGCAGTTGAAGAACAGATAAAAAGGCTTGAGCGGATATTAGAGGAGCAGGAGAGAGCCGCTAAAGAATCCATGAGGAAAGCCAAGATTTACAGGAGGATAGGAGATGCGATCTACCTTCACTTAAATGAGATTCAATTCTTAATGCAGAGGATAATGGCTATGAAGAGGGCTGGGAAGAGCTGGAAGGAGATCTCTGAATCATTGATGAAGGAGTCTGGGGTGCCAGCGGCGTACTTTAGAGGCGTAAATCCGAAGGCTATGACGCTTAGGGTCTCAGTGGACGATTTAACGTTTGATCTCGACCTTAAAGCATCAGCTCAGGAGAACGCCGCGAGATACTATGAATTGGCGAAGAAGGCTGAGAGGAGGGCCAAAGGCGCGGAGGAGGCTATGAAGGAGACGAAGGCTAAGATTGAGGATGTAAGGAGTCGGGGAGTCGTAGAGGTTGAGAAAGCAGAATTGCCGATGAGGATCATCAGGAGAGAATGGTATGAGCGATTCAGATGGTTCCGCTCATCCGAGGGCTTTCTAGTTATAGGCGGCAGAGATAGAATACAGAATGAATTGATCATTAAAAGGTATATGGAGCCTGAGGATCTCGTCTTTCACGCCGAGATTCCCGGAGCGCCATTCGTCCTGCTTAAGACCCACGGCGAAAAGCCCTCTGAAGTAACGATCTTCGAAGCTGCGCAGTTCGCGGGATCCTACTCTAGGGCTTGGAGGGAGGGATTAGGCTCGATACATGTCTATTGGGTTAAGCCTGAGCAGATCAGCAAGTCTCCGCCTTCAGGCGAGTATCTGTCGAGGGGAGCATTCATGATCTACGGGTCTAGAAATTACATTCGAAATGTTCCCTTAGAGGTTGCTGTAGGGGTTTTAGTTGAGGATGAGGGAATACGAATTATTGGCGGCCCGCCCTCAGCCATCGCCAAGCAGACGGGCATATATGTAAAGATCCGTCCAGGGGATAAGTCGAGCGGCGAATTAGCCAAGCAGATAAGGGACTTATTGGCAGGTATGCTCAGCGGGGAGGCGCGTGAGGCTCTACTGAGGATTCCTTTAGATGAGATTCAGAGGTTCATTCCGCCGGGCGGAGGCTCAATAAGCAGAGTGGGCAATACTTAGCCTTTAGATTCTATTTGGGACTTTAGGCTCTTTATGTAGGCTTCGATCCCGCCGCTGTATCCTAATTCCTTCGCCTTCCCCTTCGTGTATCCTTTTCTCCTTGAAAGACTTCTTATAGCCTTATGTATGCCCGAGCTATATTGGAAGGCCTTCTTTCTTCTCATAGCAGCCGATTCTGGAACGCCCATCCTCAATGCTGCCTCCTTAAGAGCGTGCTTCCTTAAGCAGTCGTCTTTGCTCCTAATCTTATAATTTGAGGGTATGCTCATCGCGTATTCCACGAATTTATCCGATAGGAATGGGCACTCATAATTTATGTTCCAGAGCTCCGCGATCTTATCAATCTCAGCCTTATCCCTCCTGGCAGTCTCAATCAGCATGCCCATAACTCTCATTAGAGCCTCTTCATCCCCATAGTATTTCCTGTAGAGGTCGTATCCGCAGAATAGCTCATCCATCCCATTAGCGGATAGGACGGTTCTTATTCCAGCCTCAGAGGCAACTTCAAATACATAGTAGAAGCAGACGCTGTTCTCTAGGAGAGCCAGCCTGTCAAATCTTATTATGCCCAGAACGGTCTTTATCCCCTCCTCTAGGTTTTCGAGGGGGATGCTCCTCCATCTCAGCGGCAACCCCAATTCTAAAGCGATCTCCTTCGAAACGTCGATGTCACTGCTTCCTGGAAACGCTATCGTTAGCAGCGTTACCTTCTTCTTCAATCTTTTACATGCAACGGCAAGTGTTGAACTATCAACTCCCCCTGAGAATGCTATTCCAAGCGCATCGTCTTCTATGCTCTTCACAGTCTCATAGATCTTCTCCACGAGACCATCTATGATCCGATGGTTCATCACTGCATTCTCCTACCAGAATGGATCGGGGATCAGGAAAATTGAATTGGGAAAAAGATTATATAGGTTCTCCTTGTTTTCTTCTCCGCAAGGCGGGTGAGTGGTCCTCCACCCGTTCCGCCTAATAAACCCCGGGTTGGAGGTGGAATATTTGGATGTTAGAGAGATCAGCCTAACGGCTATTTCAGCAGCCCTTTACGCCGTGCTTCTAATACTTTTGGCTCAGATATCCTTTGGGCCTATTCAGCTGCGAATAGCAGACTGCATCATTCCACTAGCGGCTCTCTTCGGATGGCCATGGATATGGGGCGTCACACTGGGATGTTTCATTGGAAATCTAATAGGCGGAATGATGGTGTTTGGCTTCTTAAATCCAACAGACATAATCCTAGGGTCGATAGCGAACTTAATAGCCGCCTACACGATATTCAGACTGAGGGATCACAGGCTAATCGGATGCATCCTCGGATCAATCATTATAGGCGTGATCGTCGGCGGCTACCTCTGGCTCTTTGTCCCAGCTCCAGATATAGGCTTAGCGTATCTTCCAGTTTGGGCCGCGATGATCATAAGCATAACTGGAAGCAGCCTTATTGCAATAGCCATTATTGGATATGTGCTGCTACTGACGATGAGTAGACTTGGCATCTCGGAGATTGCCAGGTCAAGAAAATAAGGCTTTAGGGCTTCACTTCTCTTTTATGGCTATGCATATGTATGCTAATGGGTCAACCTCATCGGATTCGAATCCGTGGCTCTCTCCGGGCTTAAAGATCAATACGTCTCCACGTGAGATTTTGATCTCTCCCTCATCCGTGATGGCCGTTCCCCTACCCTGAAAGCAGATGAATATCTCCTCGCGGTCTTCGTGGCTGTGGATCGTGTGGCTCTCTCCAGGCCTATAATAATGAACATTTATGAAGAGTATGCCCGGGAATTCATTTTCATTCACCAGACGCTCCGTAGGCTTCTGATTGTCGTATATGGAGAATATCCTCACAATCCCTCATCTCCACCTAAGCATATCCTTAAAGTTCGGGTGGGGCCTAAACTTTCTGGCGAGGCCCTCTATGGATTCTCCGACCACCCTTATCCTATTTACGTCTGCAACTCCAATTCCCCATTTATCTAAGTAGTATAGGTATCCTACATCAAGAGGATCAAACCCCATAACCTTGCAAATAACGGCGTCCAGTGAGACTGGATATAGGCTTGCAGCTGCAACCTTCAATCTAACCGGGTCCCCTGAGACCGGTCCTCTTCCCTCCATGCCTAAGAAGCCATCTATGACCGCCAGATTAGGCATGACATGCTTAGCCAGCTCCGCAATGCTCATATTAATCGCTTTATATCCCTGATGTATCCTGCTTTTCTCTCCCCTGACGAGGCCTCCAACAACCACATTCTTTATTGACAAGGTGACTATGACGCAATCATGGGTTTTTGGGAGGGCAACTGAGATCCTATAATCGCTCTCAAGAAGAGTCCTTGACATTCTGAGCTTCATGGGCCTAAGCTCTGAATCATAAGCCTCCAACTCTACGTAGTCATCCTCATTTAGATCAACGAACTCAACGTCATATTCGTCCTGAAGCTTTAGGTAGCCGTAATTTATCAGTCCACTCTTCAAGCTTGAAGCTGCAGGTCCCTCACCGATGATTACTCTTCCAGAGTGATACTTTGATATTACGTCTAGAACTGCCCTTACGGCGTCTACATGCGTGGCCGCCAGCTGCCTTCTGGTTGAGACGAAGTTAGGCTTTATGAGGACCCTCCGTTTCCCTTTAATGCTCTCTTTGATGTCATCCTCGATGAGCCTTAGAGCCTCGAATACTCCATGGTAGTGGCCTTCAGACTTGACTAGAGCAACTGTCGGCATCAATGCTCATGCCCCCATAGTCTCCGAGTAATGAAGAATCCAATCTTATAGGAATTGCTCAAGCCTCGTTAATCCGATTATCTTCTCGAACTCTAATCCAAGCGCATCTAAAACCTGATCGAATGTCGATTGTAGATATGCAATGTATTTCTCGGTGTCTATCTCCTCATCCGTTGCGAGTTCAACGGGCTTAACATAAGGATTCTTCGTTACCTTCACGAATCTTATTAGGTCGCCGGCCTTCAATTCTACTCCCCTTCTCTCCAGCTGAAGCGCCGCCTTCACGTGTTGAGGCGTGGTCTTCGTATATGCCTTTGGAGGCTTCCCAAGAACAACCTCAAATGCTAATTCGCTTATGTCAT
>QMXE01000059.1 GCA_003661975.1 Candidatus Bathyarchaeota archaeon | reverse complement strand
TCTGGGGTATGAATGGTTATGGGTTGCTGCTATAATGATGAAGTCTCTTGGAACTCCAGTTTCATCCTCGATTCTCTTTTTGATCGAGTCGGCTATGCTTTTCCATAAGCCTATAACATCCAATGAGACTATGAGCACCCTTAAATCCTCAACTTGCAGGGCTAGAGCCTTACAGTAGATGTTTCGGTTATAGAACTCGGTTGTAGGCGTCTGTTTTCCATATGGCAGGGTGACCGGCCAATCGGGGGATATCGAGACTGATGAGAGACCAGCCATTAACTGTCCGCTTGCCTCAAACTCCATCTTTCCTTCAAGTATATTTTTAGGCATATACGACCTCATAATATCACCTTACATCTCCATTAGCATTTCGGGAGATGAGCGTAAATATAGGTTTGCGCTGAGACTTAAATTTTTGGGTTGATGTGGAGAAGGTTGGATTTCGCTGTGTCGTGGCTATCCACCGCCTGTCATCACCTCATCTCTTCTCCTAGTCCATTCCATCAGCATATCTTTAACGATGGAGACCGTGGTCTCTATTATCCTTTCTGGAAGCCCGGGGACGCTGGGTTCAGAGGACAAGGTTATGATGTAGTATTCTTCGTTTGGCTTCTTCTTCACTACAAGCTCGTTTTTCGTTGAGTATTCATTCTCGGCCTCCACAAATGTATATGTGAATTTTATCCTGAACACTCTTGTTCCATCACTCATGATGACATCTTCTGTGCTGATGCCCTCGAATCTCTGGTAGACTCCAGATATCCCCCTAAACCTGTCTAGCATGTAAGATGTGAAGTATGGAATCTCCTTCTCATGGACCTTTATTGGCATGCTATACTCCCTTCTCGCGTAGACCTTAAATATCTCCCTTTCTCTCTTCTCCCTCTCCTCTTCAGGCATCTTCATCCTCTTTATTATTGATGGAGATGCCATCTCCGCCGCTCTTTTAGCTGGCATCACGGCGGAGAGCAGAGAGGCCAGCACCGCAACTCCCATGCCCAAGACGCCCCAGTACCATTCTAGCTTCTGTCTGACGCCTATCTGGCCGGAGGGTCCAAGGAGAGTCATAATCCGATATGTTCCTAGGCCGATGTAGTATCCTATGCCTCCTCCGATGAGCCCCATAACGGCTGACTCCGCTAGGAAGAGAAATGCGATGTGAGATGGATTGAGGCCGAGAGTCGATAGTAGTCTTATCTCCTCTTCTCTTTCATGAATTAAAGTGATCATTACGGATGCTACGTTAAGTATTACTAATATGAAGGGGATCGTGAGATGCGTGAATCCCCTCATCTCAAATATCATTCCAATATAGTATTTTTGGACGTGACCATTCGATATTGCCCAGGCAACATATTCCTTATGCGCCATGCTCCTGGCGAATTCGCGGATGGCCTTTTCAGAGGAATCCTTCAGCGTTACTATAACCCTCGAGATCCCGGTCTTCTTACTGATCTTCAACGCCGTCCTCCACGTGAAAACTACTGTTTCCATCTCATTGGTCGATTTAAGACCCGACTTAGTCATTTTATATGGAGCTAATGGATTGTTATTTGCGTCCCTCAGATTGAAGAATGATCTGTCCAATATGGCGGCTAGAGTGAAGTTTCCGATGGGCCTCTCAACGCCAGCTGAAACCTCATAGACTTCTACCTTATCATTAACCTTCAGATTCAGGGCGTCAGCCATTTCCCTGCTGATGGCTATTCCAAACTCATCTTCATCCGTCAATTGGCCGCTGACAATGTGATCCTTGATATTCATGACTTTTTCTTCGAGGCTTGGACAGATGCCTAGGATGCCATATACGTCTATTTTTTCGCCGCTTGAGCTTTTAAGCCGTAGGAGAGGAGCTGAGGATGGTAGATTCTCAACTTTAGGAATTAACTTTTCAACCTTTGGTCTTCCAGCCAATGATGATAGCTCCTCTAATGTAAAGAATTCCGATGGTGAACTTACATGATCCTCTTTGGGCTTTATCTTTTGGAGGAGGACGCCGCTGATTCCAGTTATTGTCGGATTCACATTTCCAGCGACTACATCGTATACTCGAGAGAATGATGTGAGAGCTGTGAATCCCCAGACAAGAATCGTCAATGATAGGATGCAGAATAGGCTTCTAAGTTTTCTGCGCTTCACATTTCTCTTTCCAAGCGAGAATAGAGTTGGGATCACCCTTCTTAGGGGAGGCCTCGTCTCAGCTGTAGGCTCCCTATAAACTCTGGGGAGGATGAAGAATGCTATTATAGCCGCGGCGATGGCGACCGCGGCGATCCCAACGAAGAAGATTAAACCAGAAACCGTCGCTAACTTCACATATCTATAGATGAACCAAACCTTCAATGTGACATCCGTTCTAGTGATTATTGAGAATCCCGGATAAATATAGAAGAGGCTTATTATCGTCAATGGATATAGCATCAGAGAGAATATTACCTTTTTTCTGTCCTTCTCGAATAGGAAGAATGCAAGTATCAATGTGAAGAATGCGAAGAAGAATGGGAAGAATGCCGCGTGGGACTGTGCTATCACATACATTAAGGAGAGATTCTTCATTATGATCCTTATCTGATCGTATGCTCTTTCAAGTAGTGAGTAGCGCACTCTATCATATTCTTTCTCGCTTGGGCTTGGATTGACGGGTGGCAGCTGCGATTTAGCCTCATCAAGCATCCGTGATACTCCGCGGAGATCTTCTCTGAGCGCCCCTACATAGAAGCCCGCCTGCTCAGCCCTGACGAAACTCTCCTCTACCTCCCCAATCACCGAACCAAGCGCTTCAACGCTGTACTTATAGGAGAATGAGCGGACGTCAACGGTCATGCTTTCGCCCTGAGAGAGATTGAAGGGCTCGCCATCATTGTCTATGATGAAGCTTATTACCTCTAGCCGTCCAGTCCAGTCGCTTCTGAATTCTGCTTTTGCTACGAGATGAACTGGTATGCCAGCTGGGATTACTACGGTGCTCCAGTTGATGAATTCTGAGATGAACCTTACGTCGGGACCCTCTCTGGAGCCGTATGGAGGATGCCCATATACGTAAATGCATGAAACGTTTATGGAGGGGCTCTCCCCCGTTGTGTGATCCACAACCTTAAAGATAAACCATATGGGCGTCTCGCGGCTTAGGACGTACCATACGAGCCCCTCATCACCCCTCAATACTAGAGTGGCAGCTGGATATAACTTGAATGATACCTCCCGCGTATCGGCGATTTTAGCTCCACCGTATATGTCATGTGGGTAGACTGATGGGACATAATCGAATATGCCCGTCTTCGGATTTATATGGTAGGCGTAGACAATATACGTGTGATGGCCAAGCTCGTCGGTTCGCGTTACGGTAAGCCTGTAGTTTCCATGAGAATCTGTTCTAGTCACGCTGTAAGTTAAAGTCTTCCAGTCTAAGGCGATAACCACCGCTTGGGATATGGGATTTCCATTCACATCCGTTACGGTTCCATAGATCTCCATCGTGGCATAGGCCGCACTACGCACAGTGGCACATGAAGAGCTCAATATAAAAAGGACAATAATCATTACAAGAGGCAGTTTAGGCTTCATATCCTACACCCTCCATGGCTAATATGGGAGTATCCATGTGGACTTTGATATCATGACGATACTCACCGATATGGCTACGGCCGCCGCGAATCCAACTCCAATGCCGCCCATGAACATGTAGGCGTAGCTCCTAATCCTATTTGGATCGCCGAAGCGTCTCTGCAGGGCCTTGAAGATTAAGGCTCCAATAAAAGTAGCTAGAGGGGTTGGAAGAGGAGAGCCCACGCCCATGGCTAGGCCTATAAGGGAGAATGGTATGTGAATAGCTCTTGTCACGGCCCAAAGCGCTGTTCCAACGGCGAAGCTGTAATATATGAGTTGGGGATTCAGTCCATATATCCTCCTGGAATACCAGAGTGAGCGTTGAGCTGCCTGGAGAGGCCAATAGATCTGGGCGTATGGAAACATCGAAGATGGGATTGGAGAGATGCTCCATAGCATCTGCGTGTATAAGAAGCTGAAGAGCACGGATAATGGCGTTGCTATTAGAACAACTGCCTTTATATAGCTCTTAAATGTTAGCTTTATGCGATCGCATACATAGAATGTGCTACACCAGCCGCTTCCATTCGCAACTTCAAGAGGAGTGAACCATGGATATATTCCAAGCTCGCTTCTAACTGGAATGTTCGCTGAGATCATAGAGGCTATTAGAATATTATTGTGTAGGTAGGGTATGTTAAGGAAGTATCCCGTCTCAGCGTATGCTCTGGTAGTGACTATGCCGAAGATGAAGGGCCAGACGATTATTAGAAAGGCAAGAGGCAGTATTGGGAAGCCTGGAATCATAACCTTAGAGACTATGATGAGCCATATGGATGTAAGGGACAGGTATATCGCTAGGATCTTCCAGAGCGAAAGAGTTCCGACGGCCCTCATGGTTGCAGATGGCCTAAGCAACGCCTTGATCGTTCGTGCAAGCCCCTTCCTGCCGCCTATAAGCTGAGCGACGAAAACGGAGAAGGCCATGCCTATGCCCACGGTATACCATACGTAGGTTCCCGACCAGAAGAGTAGGTCGCGTAGGGTCATGCCAACTGGGAAGTTCGTCCACTCAGGTATTAGATGAGGAAAATATCGGACTATAAGGTAGTTTCCAATAACTGACGTTGCAATAGAACCTATAAACATGTAAGCGGCCACCTGGAATGGAATTATGAATCCCATCATATAGTTGAATGGTGATGTGTCTATGCCTATCATTGCTCCGGGAAGTATGTCCTCAAAGGCCCTTGTGAGGTCAACCCATGGAACCGGAATTATGACGGCGCTGAATTTTAGAATTGCCTCCGAGATCATTGGGGTGCCATATGCAATGAGGGAGTATATGAAGCCGAAGATCGCGCCGGACATGAGAATCCTCATCTTGGCCGGATCTCTAGCTTCAAGCTGAGTGACTACCTCCGCGTCGACTCTGGCCATTGGGAATGGAAGCTTCTCGGTGACGACGAAGAGCTGATATAGAAATGTCCCCAGCGACAATCCGATGATGAGGTTCATTAACCAGAATATGACGGAGAAGAGGATGGGATAGAACCATTGCGGATGAATAAACGTTCTTATCATCTGCTGTCTGATGAGCGGATCGCTCGGAGCGAACCAGTATGGAAGGAAAGATTCTATTCCATATAGCTTTGCAATCGGGCTTCCAGCGAACCATGTATTGTAGATGAGGCCTGTGAAGCTTATCGGGCCCGCCGCGTATGCAACGGTACTTACAGCCGCGAACATCACATAGAGCTCCTGCCTAGTGAGGGGTTTTCCATATAGCGAGGCTATCCAGAAGAAGAGGATCACAGCGGTCCATGTGAGCCCCCTCACAGGTCCAACGGCAAGCTCACCCCATATCGTAACGGGCATCAGCACTATCGCCGCATATAATATTGAGAGGGCAACCCTCGGGGTTAGGCCGCTCTTCCATTCCTCAGATATTTTATTCTTCACTCTTCTCCACCTCAACCGCCTTAAATATGTTTCTTGAACGTTTCATATAGGCTATCTTATCTGAGGGGCTGAGGGATCTCCAGAGGAGCATCTGCTTCCTAATTTGATCTGCGACGACCCTATGACCCGAAATCCACAGGTACCTCTGCCCCGTCCTAAGGACGCCTCTAAGCTCAAACGTGTATTTTTCCTCATCCATCCTTCTTGAGGCGATTAGGGATATGCTCTCTACGACTCCAGCATCGTATGGTTTTAGGCGAACCGTCGCCTCCACACCCCTAACGATCATCTTCGGGAGAACCCTACTAACGTATCTGGGTCCCTCCTCTATCATAAAACTGGCTGCTTCCGTTCCAAACCTCTCTAGATACTCCCCTAAATATACGAGGGAGCCTAGGGCCTCATCCTCATCGAAGCTGAAGGGTAATGGGATCGTCCATTCTGTTCCTATAGGCTTGGTGGGCACCCTCCAGACCCTCTCGAGGGATGGAGTGACAAGTCTGGAAGCCTTTATCGACGGATAAATTGAGGATATAATAACGGTTACCATTGAGGATGTAACCGAGAGGATCACATAGGCCGAAGTATAATTTGTCATTATCATTCCAGGGGCGAATGTGGCGACTGCCCCTCCGATTAGAAGAGAGAGAATATATCCTAGGGTGGCTCCTAAAACCGCGAAGACTATAGATTCCATGAGGAACATCATTGCAATATGCATCGGCGATAGACCCACGGCGCTATAAATTGATATGTATCTGGTTCTTTCGTATACGTGTCCAAGCATGATATTGAGGAGGGCGAGTGCTGCCAGGACAAATGGGATAACAACCAGAGCCAACCCGAATATCCTGTAGCCCCTAATCCACGTTACAAAGTAGGATGCGTCCCTCGCACTGTAGTATACTGACAAGTAAGTTGAGAGGTGCTTAGCTATGAGGGATGCCTTCTCCCTAGCTAGATCAGCATTCTCATATTTGATCGCTACTGAGGGAATTACTGCCCCAAGCCGAACTGCAATCTCGTATGGAATGATTATGAAGTCATGGTTTACCCTGACTCGTGTGCCTGCCCTCGCCAGTGTTGGATCTAGGGGTGTGATGAGTTCACCGTCAATATCAACCAGCTTCCAAAATTCCTTATTATCTATTATGCCTAATATGTGGAATTTCACTCCAGCTATGAATATTGAGTCTCCCATATCAACATCTAATCTGTCGGCTATATCCTTTGAGATGAAACAGACAAATCTATCTTCAGGCTCGAATGGACGTGACGGCGTGATCACGAGCTTAAAGATCCTCTTCCATAGGACCTCCTGGGGCGTTAATCCGATGACGGCGTAGACCTCCGTTTCCGCCCCAGCCCTATTGTATGCATGGAAGTAATCGTATGGTGGGATCAGCCATGCTCTTGGGGCGAAGACGGCTTCAGAACCAGATATTGCCTTTAGATATTCAAGGACTGTTGGGGTGAGAGGGAGGTTCCCGCCTCCACTCTCTGATTCAGGCCCCTTCACAAGCATCCCAGTATAGGGCGGCTTCTTAACTGGTAATGGATTCTCCTTTAGGATGTCATGGAAGGTTAATGCAGTGAATGATGTGAGGGAGAATACTATAATTATTATCGTGACGAGCGTGAGGGTTGTCCTCAGTTTCCTCCTACGCATATTCTCGATGCCTATGGATAGGGCTGAGGAAACCTCAGCTGTCCTGGCGACTTTTACGAAGTGTGGGCCGATAACCCTCCTTCTAATGAGCTTCGCGATCTCCCAGAATCTAGTAGCCATTAAGCCTAGGACTGGAAGGGTGAGGATGAACGCTAGGAAGCCCAGTATGATCATTGATGTGTTGGCTGCAAGTCTCAGGCCTGGATGCATCACATAAATGAAGGCGGCGCTTAATATGTAGATTAGGGAAATGTAAATTATCCTCTTGATTGAGGGCTCGTGGATGACGAGCCTCTCAAGGATTATAGCGAATGGAACAAGTAGCAGAAAGAAGAAGACTGCGCTGTAGATTATATCTACGAGGGTTGCCCTTGTAGTCTCGTAGACCTTCCTGGCATAGAACCAGGACTTGTAGATGTTCGGGTAGACCCATGAGTATCGATGATCATGGAGGGCCTTCAATGCCTTATCATATGACTTAACGGCTATATTATAATCGTTGATGGCTGGGATGAGTGCCTGTCCAACGGCAACTTCATGCCTCAACTTCTCTAATCTTCCACCAGCGAGAGATATGAACTCCCCGGCATACTTGAAGGCCGTGAGGGGAACATCGAGGTACTTGCCAGCCTCAACTTTGATCCCCCTTAGAATGCCTAGGGGAATCTCGCCTCCAGACCCCAAGAATACTACGTCTACGGGGATATCGGGTGGGACGAATATTAATGCATCATAGCCGAGGGTTGGATCTCCTATCCCAAGCCGAATTAGCCGTTCAATCAGGGGCGGAGGAAGGGGGGCAGCGATATAGTAGCTGTAGTGCGGCGGGGCCGTTCCGCGACCGGTCACGTATACCCGGAAGTCCATGGGCCGCATGGCGGATACTAGTGGGGGTGAAAGGGTTCTGGGATCAAGTGCATCATGAATGATTATCGTGCCAGCTCTGAATAGGGAGATATGCACCGGCCTTCTTCCATCCACCTCCTCATCGGACATTAATACTACGGGCATGCCGAACGGCCATAGTCTAGTGCCATAATAGCCGAGGTCCGTGGCCCACTCTATGTTTCCCGTGGTTCTGTTATAAACGTAGGCTGTAACTTCATATCGGGTTTCTCCTATTGCCCATCCGGATGG
>QMXE01000058.1 GCA_003661975.1 Candidatus Bathyarchaeota archaeon | reverse complement strand
GTAGGATCGTCCCTTAAGAGCGTAGGGCAGAAGTCTCTTGGGCTTATAGACATTTATCTTTTCCCTTCCGAGCTGAATATTCAATCCGCATCTACGAGACCTCACGAGAATATGAATTAGGGATTCTTCAATGTCTGGTGCAGCGAGGAAATCAGGATCTGCCTCCTCGACGTATTCAGCAAAGGACTGTAGCACGGAAGTCTCCGATCCATCAAAAATCTCGATGGGCTTCAAGCTCGGATCGTATATTGTTATCATCGTTACAGGGCTGGATTTGGCCTTCCATGATGGCTCCTCAGCGTTGACATCAAAGATCACCGCTGTGAAGGGTGGAGGCTCAATCTCCAGGTTATCATCCAGAATGCTGAAAGAGCGTAACATGCATTTATCATCGCATGCTATGGATGCCATGCATGCTGGAGGAAGGTTCCTCTCGAATAGGTAACGCTGAACATGCAGGAGATCAGTATTGAAGTATGCCTCGGCCGCTCCGAGCCCACGAACATCGTTTAATACCTCCCTAAAGTTCCTCGCGGAATCGACGAGGACATGGAGGACCTCCGATTTGCGGTTGGAGCTGAGAGACAGATACTTAGATTCCTCTTTAACTTCGGTTATGTGCGGATGCTCCTCTAAGGCCTTTACGAGCCATTCTATCTTAACACCATCGGCGAGTTTCATGTAGAAGCTCGGCGCATACCTATCCTTTAACCGTAAGGTTCTTCCATCGGCCGTTTTAACCCAGAGGACAGCCATATCATCCTCGATGTAAACGTCGAGTATCCAGCCTTCAATTTGAGGCATCTGAGAACGCCTCGGTTAACCTCTTGATCTCCCGAAGCCTAAGCTCGATCTCCCTCAGTTTGAGATTGATCTCCTCAATTCTATCGATGGCATCCTCGATATTCTTCCTGTTGTCGACCGCGGCCGTCAGCAACATGACCTCCAGAACCGTCGGGACGCTAGCATTACTCATTGCTCCAAGCTCGCTGCTCCAAGCCCTCACCAAACTGTCGAAGGCTTTTCTTCGCTTAAGATCCAGCAGGGCCTCCCGATAGGTTCGCCTGAGCCTCCCGATCTCATCCTTGAGGAGCGATCTAAAGGGAAAAGTAACTCTCCCCAAACCTTCACCTCCAATAATTAAACGTGCACTCTTAGGTGCACGGCTTGGATGCTTAATCAGATAAGCCGAGACGCCGCTCTTACTTTTCTTCTCAAGGTAGACTATGACTGCTGCCCTGTGACTGAGGTACCTCCCGCCTTCGGGAGGAGGTATCTGGCTTCCTCTGTTCTCAGCGGGCCTGCATGAAGCAATGAATGCCACGTTCTTCTCCATGCAGATCCGCCAGATCTCATGGATGACCCTCTGAAGGCGAACAATTTTTTCAGCGATATTCCTATTTGGGGTTCCCTCCTTGGCCGTGAAGAGCTTCGCGATGTTGTGGACGACCAAAAGCCTTATCGACGGATCAGCCTGCAGAAGTCTCCTTATCTCATCTAAGGCTCTCTCTTCCTGCTCTTCCGAAAAGGCGAAGACCGCATAAATGCGGCTTAGCATCTCGTTGGGATCGAAGCCCACGGCCTTAATGAGGCTACATAAGAACTCAGCATCAAGCATAGTCCTCTCATACTTATAATTTCCGCAGTTTAGGTAGACCGCCTTTCCTCCTAACCCGCCCATTTCAGGGGGTAATAGGGCATTCACGATGATCATGTGTATGAGAGCATCGACTCCGCTTTCCCTTTCTCCATAGAAGAGGTAAAGCCGACCTGACTCTATGCCCCCGCCGATCAATGAGTCTAGGATGTCACTTCCAGTAGTGCACTTCAGCATGATGCCTTCATTCCCGTAAGCCTCTCTAGCCGTCCTAAAGTCGCATGCTAGCACGCTTCTGGCAGCGGTCAGATGATCAGCATGGATAACTCTCATTGAGTCTTTGATCTCAGAAGGAGACATTGAGTTGCTGTTAAGTATTGCCATCGCTCGCCTCCCCGACTTGAATCATTCTGAAGTGAAGGGTATAAATAGGTGCGGGAAGGTTTGGGGGGAGGGGGCTCCACTCAACCTATATTTCCACTGGAAGAATGAGGCCTATACGCGAAGTGTCCTCCCGAATTTCCTAAAAAATTCGGCTATGGCCACTACGATCTCATTCTGCATGTTGATCCGGTAGGTTTTAGGCTCGTGGGGAAACTCCTTGATCCATCCGAGCTCAACGAGCACCCTTAAGTGTCTGGTTAGCTCTTCTGTTGAGAGGCCAGTCGGCCTTCTGAGGCTGTATCGTGTGAACTGTTCAGTAGGATGTTCAATCAGATATCGTAGTATCTTTATTCTGCCGCTGCTTCCCAGACCCCTTTCGACTTCAGCCCATACATCCCGTTTCCTCTTTAAACTCATCCACACCACGCTTCAGCTTCTCGACAATCATATCCAAGAATCTCTCGAGGTCTTCCGTTGAGACGCCTGCTACGCCGAACTCGGTTAGGCTCTTCATTTCAACAATACCCCTGTTTATTAGGTCTTGAATGTAACCCTCGATCTCCTCGACTGGCTTGACGCCGCGTTCCTCGCAGATAACGCTATACTCAAGCCTTATATCCTTCAGGCTGACGTAGGCAGCCTTCTTCAGCCTTAAGGCTCTAATTAATCCCCAGAGTATCAGCCTCTCATCTGGATCCATATATAGAATGTCTTCGCTCGTGATCCTCGGGTTAGTATCTCCATGAACCCTCCTGACGTGATCCAAAAGAACACTGCTGTATCCCTCTCTCTCGGCTAGAATGCCAGCATACAAAAGCAGATCTAGGCCGACCCTCAGATCGCCGTTTATCGGAGGCATAGCAGTGACGTCACTCACGTAAGTTAGGACTTCCTCATCCACCCTGCCCGGATTGAATGCCTCCTCAACTCTGAAGCGCAGAATATCCTTAATCTGCTCGCTCGTGTAACGCGGAAAGTCAATTATGATCCTGCCGAGCGTAGACTTCTCGCTCTCCTCGAGCATCTCATGGAATGCCAGGCTACGATCTATAAATATTAAGCCCAAAACTCGGCTGGGCCTTCCCAGCGTCAGCTCGTTCAAGCGCGTCAAGTCATAGACTAGATGCTCCTTGGAGCTCGTGAGGAAGTAGCCGATCTCATCAACCGTTATTAAAACGTATTCATCGTTTTCCTCCAAGTATTGTATCAGCCGATTCAGCATCTCCTCCGGGCTTAGGCTGCGAGTAGCAATGCCTGAGGCAACCTTATTCAGCATGCTCCTGTAAAGAACGAAGCGCCTAGCCCCCTCAAGCTTACAGTTAAGGTAGACGTGCTTAACCCTAAAGCCTCTCCTCTCAGCTTCCTCCTCGACGATCCGGCCGAAACGAAGAGCTGTTGAGGTCTTCCCAGTTCCAACTGGGCCGATGAGCTGACAGACCCTCATGTAACCCTGCTGGGGATCCTCTAAGACGCTCCTAAAGATAGACTGTAAAAGGCTCATCTGCTTCTCCCTGTGAGGCAAGATCCTAGGCACATATCTAGGCGAGAGCTTACTTGGATCCTTAAATATCAGAGAGCTCGACATTACCATTCTCCAAAATCAAGATAATTCCCTAAAATAATTATAAGAATCTCCTAGTATCAAATTTTCTAATTCGGAAGTCCTGGATGTTCAGTTATTCCAATAGTCTGTCTGACCAGTTTGGGTTATATTCATATTTGAATTTCCCATCGCTCAATTGCAAATCCAAAATTTAATACTTCAATTTGTGGTATCGTGGGCTTTGTGTTCCGCGCCACTAACACTCAGCCTCACAGTGGAGCGGGCTCGCCCCTCTCAGCTGAGCTCTCTCAGACGCGGATTTTCTAGCCCACGCCCGCCGTGTCCCGCTTATGGGTAAGCCCTCCCTCATCGAGGATGAGGAGCCATCCATCTCTGTTGGGTCCGTCTAAGCGGGCATATCGTTCCGGCGGGATCAAATTATTATCATTTAAAATGTGGATATGAACCTTTCGAATCACTCCGAATGCTTGACCCTTCTCATCTCATCTACTGAGATCTCAAATGCTGATGCGGGATTCTCCAATCTCCAATTCTGGAGCACCTGAGGGTGGATCTCACCTATTATTCCAGCCTCTTTTCCCTCCAATATTATCTTGCCAACTCTGCCCTCTATGAAGCTCCCATGTCTAGTCTCCTCCAATTCATACTTCAATCCTAAATTTGATAGTAATGCATCTAATTGTGCCTTCACCTCGGTGAAATTCGCATTTGAATGTATATTCACGCATGCGAGTTTCTCAACGTCTCTGGTCATGTTCTCTCTGGTTTCATCATGCAGGACGCAGTATCCAACTTCAAAGATCCTTTGAGGATAAGAGACATGCACATTATGGCTGAGAAACTCCATGAGGCTTGGCAAAAGCCAGTTTCTCAGACAGGTCATAGTTGCGATCTTAGGATTCGCCAGCTCAACGACTCTTGAAGGCTCAATATTCATCCTTGCAAATAGCGTCTCAGGATTCGTCATTATGTATGTAAGAACCTCTTGGAATCCCAATCCAACCATTAATTCACGGATTAAATTTCGAAATTCTGTTTCACTGGATAATTCGCCTATCGTCGGCAGATTCGGCCATTCATCTGGAATCCTATTATAATCGTATGCTATTGCAATGTCCTCTACGATATCTATTGGATGGAGGATATCCATGCGATAGCATGGAACCTGAACGGATATCCTGCTCTCAGAGTATTCTGCAACTCCGAATCTCGCCTTCTCCAGAAGCGAAACTATCTCGGACGTTGATAGCTCAAGTCCGATGAATCTTTGAATGTAGGAAACATCCAGACAGACTGTCTCAGCGTCAAGCTTTGGAGTTACGTCATCAGCCGGCTCGGAATATGGATAGTGTATCTCTGCGGAGTATATCCTTCCCCCTCTATCGGCGAGAGAGACCGTCATATTTATCAGCGTATCGAGCACGGCCTTGTATGATGTCCCAGTAACCTCTACTAGCACATTTTTTGTCTCCTCAGTTATCCTTCCAAGATCGTTAGAGTTTATTATTGGGGGGAAGGATAGCACTTGATCCTCGGAATCCATGAAGATGGGCCAGACCGGGAATCTCCGAATTATATGTCCATACTCTACTCCCTTCGGATGCTTCTCAAGTATCTCCTCTAATGTAAGTTTATCATCGAAATCTAATGGAACAAAGCTTACTTCTTTGGGCTTCGCGACGGTGAAGCGGAGTGGAGGCTTAACTAGATCAAATTCGTAGAGTCCAATCGATGTTCTACGCCTATTTCTCCCGACAGTCTGGTCCATCTTGTCTTGGAAGCGCATCAATTGGCGAATAGCATCATCCGTTAAGTTAACACCTTTAATTATGGCGCAGCCAATGTATGGCCGTATATCCTTGAGTTTAGGATTTACGTAAACCTCAACTCCTGAGCTGCTTTCCACCTTATACTCTTTAAGTCCAGTCTCTAAGCCTAAATATCCTCTTAGAGCTCGGGCTAAACCCTCAACGCTCCATAAGTCAGCTCTATTACTATCCTTTAATTCGATGCGGATCTCCTCCTCGTCTAGGCCTTTAATCTCACTCTTCACATACGCTAATATCTCATTTAGTCTCTCAGTATCCTCTGGTAGCTGCATTCCGAGTAGATGCTCTAGATCCCTGCGGATCACCTCTACGGTCGGCATTTAAGTCACACCTGCCCGCCTTATCCAATCAAGGTCATAAGAGAATAAGTAGCGAATATCATCTATTCCCATCTTCATCATGAAAAGCCTATCTACCCCCAATCCCCAAGCTAAAACTGGAACCTTTATTCCGAGGGGCAATGTGACCTCTGGGCGGAATATGCCTGATCCCCCAAACTCCATCCATCCATAGCCTTCCTTGTAGGCTATCAGCTCAACGCTAGGCTCAGTAAATGGGAAGTAGTCAGGTCTATATTTAACCTTATCAGCCCCTGCAACATCAATCGCAAATCTCTTAAGGATGCCAAGCAGGTCCTTCAGACCTAGATCCTCACCTAAAACTATACCCTCAACCTGATTAAATTCTGTGAGATGAGTCTTATCTATTACGTCCGGACGGAAGCATCTTGCAATAGCGAAGTATTTGCCTGGAATCTCTAACTTTTCGCTTATAAGCATTCGGGCGCTTGTTGCGGTCGTCTGACTTCTAAGCATGAGCCTTGCAGCCTCAAGAAGTGAAAAGGAGTATCTCCAACCCTTAGAGCCGGTCACCCATCCATTCTCATGCGTCCTACGAACATTCTCCAAAAATCTCTTATATTTATCTAATTTGCCATACTTCGGATCCCTAATGAAATACATGTCATGGACTTCTCTTGCCGGATGATCCTGAGGCATGTATAGGGCATCGCAATTGAAGAAGCTGAGTTCAACTATCGGCCCCGTCATCTCCTTAAATCCTAATGAGACGAGTCTCTGTTTAAGTTCGTCTAGGAACCTTAAGTAGGGATGCTTCTTTCCAGGCCATACCGGAGCGACTGGAGCCTTAATGTCATATTTACGGAGTCTTGCCTCGCGCCATTTGCCGCTGATGATGAGTTCAGGCGTTATCTGACTGATCTCCCTTGAGATCTCTATGCCCTCACTGATTACTCTCCATCCCTTCTCGGTTAATTCCAGCTCTCTCTGGGTCTCCTCACGTATCTCTACTAGTTTTCTTCCCTTTAGCAGTCTAATGGCTTCTCTCATCTCCTCCCCTAAGTCCTCGATGATTATCTCCTCTTTGTCCCTTAGAATTCTGAGGAGCCTCTCGTCCATTCCCTCGCTGGGCTTCCTCAACAGTTTTATTAGGCGCTTCTTCTTTTCTATCCTTCCCCATTCCTTTCTGCTGAACCATCCGAGGGCTATTGCTGAGATGTTTCCCTTCAGGGAGGCTTCGCTTAAAGCCTCGCTGAGACTTGCCTCTCCTCCCAACCTACTTAACGCTTCTACCAATCTTCTCTCGGGCAATCCTATATCAGCGTAGGTTCTCCCCTCATCGGTTAATGAGGCTCTGTGGATCTTCCTCTCAATTATCCTAATGAGGCCGTCTGATTCAAGTGATAGAGCCGCTCGCATAACAGCTGCATGTGCAAGATCTTTTCTCTTTGATATTTCGGAGACGCTTAGCCTTCCATTGGCCTCCTTCAGTGCGAGTAATGTCTTCGCCTCGTTCTCTCTAAGCTTAACCATGCCGTATTCCCCTAATAGCTAAGTGCCTAACCGTGGCTTTACTCATGAATCCTATCTAATAATCTGGCATAATATTATAAGCGTTGTTTTTATTTGCGGCCTATGCGAACCATGAGTCGAGAGTTCTCTTTGTCCTAGCCCTCCTCATCCCGTCAATAGCCTTCTGCAAGGCCTTCCTAACTCGGCCTTCAGAGAAATCCCTCTCGCCGCAGAGGAAGTCTACGACGCCATCAACATCTGGCTCCTTCCATGCTAATTCATAATCATCTGTGACTGTAGGATTGAGGAAGAACTCCTTGATCTTCTTAGGATCGACTGGGAACTCCGCGTTTTTAATCTCCTTGAGAGCCTTATCTAAGCTTCCATGCTTCTTTATAATCTTAAGAGCCTTCTTAGGCCCTATTCCCTTAACCCCATCGGGATTGAAGTCCGTCCCGACGAGGATGCCTATGTCTATTAGCTGCTCACGGGTAATCCCAAGATCCTTTAATACTCTGGACATCTCGATTATCTCGGGAGATACCTCGATGTAAACATTCTTACGTGGAAGCTTCCTCCTTCCAGAAATAGTTAAGTTTCTGAGTAGGCGTGGCGCTCCGAAGAGTAGGCTGTCAAAGTCTTGACTTGCACAGTAATCTGCATCTCCCTTTTTGGCTATATGAGCCGCCTGAGCCTCTCCCTCAGATGGAGCTTGAATCCAGGGGATGCCCATCTCTGTTAAGAGCCTCTTTGCATCATCAGCCATGTAATCCTTTAGGTGAGATGTCATCTGGGCATACATTCTAGCCTCTTCAAGTCTTCCTTCCCTAAGGGCCTCCTCATACTTTAGCTGGGCCTCCTCCTTGATCTTCATTCTCCTCTTAATCTCCATCTCCTTCATCTCTGGGGGAGTCCCATCGAAGACGTAGATTGGCTTTATGCCCAGCTCTAAAAGATTGCATGTCCTATAGAAGAGTCCGCTCAGATGACTCGTTATCCTCCCTCTGCTGTCCTTTAAGGGGGTTCCATCAGGCTGCCTTATGATTGAAAGAAACTGATAAAGAGCGTTATAAGCGTCTATCGCGATGACTTTCCCGCTGAGATCTCTCAGCTCAACCTTTACTTTTGGAACAATATCTCCCAGATTTACGCCCATCTTCTAAATCAACTCTTAGTGGCTTTAGATGCATCCATTAGGGTGTGTAGTCTGATATCCCTATAAACTTTTTCAGAGAACTATTATAAGCGATG
>QMXE01000057.1 GCA_003661975.1 Candidatus Bathyarchaeota archaeon | reverse complement strand
GTGATCTCCTCACGTCTGGGATAGAGCTCCCAAATATTCATTTCTAATCTGGCCATGCTAATCTTCTCCCTTTAACTCTTGAGTTTATTGCAAACCATTTATAAAGAATACCGCAAGAAAACTTCCCATCTTTAGTGGGTGAATTGCGGTAAAGGCTTAAATGTGTGACCGACAAATTTTGAGTGTGGCATGTTGCTGATGCCGGGGCATCCGCCCCGAGATTGGAAGCGTCAATAGTCCATGCGTTAATGAGACGCATGGGATGGGGGAGCCGTGAGCCCCCGAACCGGCAGATGTGACTGGAGATGTAAAGCCCCAGCCGAACGCTGGAAGCCCCCAACCTCAGTAGGGGGAGGCTCACTTACGAAGTTTCGGGAGATTTCTGGCTCAATCTAAGGCGATCAATCTTCGATTAGAGTAGGCCGAGATCGCCGGTATCTAATCCGTTAATGAATTGACTGTGAGGTAGTTGGCCATAGACGTTATTTTGGTTGACGCGGCTAGTAGGAATGTTGAGGCTATCAGGCCGACTATTGGGGATGCTGGGAGATTCATGGCTTCTAGGATCGGATATGCCGCCGCTGGGAGAAGCGGGATCATAATCCTCCAACCATCGAGCTGATCCGCCTGGATCGCGTAGAGAGCCGCTGATTGATAAAATGCGAATAAGACGGCTTTGTTAAGGCCAGTCAAAAGTAATATGCATGATGCTTCAACGGGAAGGATTAGTAGGCAAAGCCTCCATTTGAAGATGATCCCCCTTAGCTCGCAATCTATCCTATCCAGGGTTTCCTCCATCAAGGCCTCAAAATATCGCCTCATCCCATCCTCCAATATGAGATTGTAGATCAGCAACGTAAGAGTCAGTGATGTGAGTAGCAGAAATGCATTCGTTAGGTCTTCATCGAGGCATATTATTGGCGTTTGGATCGCCAAGTATAAAATACACGCTAGTGGATCTCGCGTCTTAAATGCGAGTATGGCGAGGATGAATGGTAGCGGCCATACATTCAGTCCTAGGCATCTCAATGCGAATCCCAGAGAGGCAAATGTTAATGCGAAGATTAGAGGCTTAATCGGCTCCTTCATGCCAAGAATTCTTTTATGCTCAAATAGAACATTCAGCGGAATAGTTATCGATGTGACCTCTGCTCACCTCCTAAGTCTCTCATAGACCTCCAAGTATCTCATAGCGAATCTCTCAACTGAGTGCCTACGGATGATCTCCTCCCTAATCTTAAGGGCTCTCCTCTTACTCTCATCTAGGGAGACGGCGACCCTATAGATCTGCTCCGCAAGCTCCTTGGGCTTTCCAGGAGGCGTTAGAGGCCAATACCCACCGATCATCTCTCTCGTTCCAGGAGTCTCAGTGCAGACTATAGGTAGGCCTGAAGCCATTGCCTCAAGTACGGCCATGGGGGAGCGTTCCATAAGGCTTGGAAGGACGAATATGTCGAATCTCACATACCACCTCGTTGGGTCATCCTCTCCGATGAATCTTATAATCCCCGAGACTCCCAGTTTCTTTGCTAGATCCATGCATTCCCGATAGTATTTCTCATCCTGTATCGGCCCGACTATGACAATTTCAAAATCGCGCAGTCTCTCAGCTAGGTGCTTTGCGGCATAGATTAGGTCTATCACTCCCTTCATTGGAACTATCCTCGTTACGGTTCCAATTATGATCCTCTCATCGTCCCCCTTGTTCTTCGGCCTAAAAGTGCCTGCGTCCACAGGGTTCTCGATGACCTCGATCTTCTCCTCTACCGCTCCAAGCTCGACGATCCTATTCTTATTAGACTCGTTTATGGTCACTATTTGATCCGCTGCTTCATAGGTGGCCGTGCATAGCTTCCTAAAGAAGGTTAGGCAGATCTCCATGATCCAATCTTCGCTCTGCATGTATCGGAGCTCCCATTCCCTCTCATCCTCGTATATGCCATGAACTGTTACGAGCAGAGGTTTATCAGTCAGACATTTCATAACAGCACCTGCAAAACCCGCATATCCAGAGTTTAAGGCATGATACACCTCGCCTCTAAGCGGCTCATCAATGCGAAGTATTCTGATCAGCGGCGACAATAAACTCTTAACAGTCAAAAAGAATTTTAGATATGGCTTATCGGGAAAGTATTGCTGGTAAAACTCAGTTAGTATTCTCCAGAAGGTTCTTGAACCCGCCGGTGGACAATCCGCATATCTCCTAATACTCTCTCTTTTCAGGTTATAAATGGGATTTTCATCGTTTCGAAGAAACATCTTAAGCAGGTCCCTAAGGGCCTCGGGTCTAGCCGACTTAACTCGGCCGGAATCCTTTAGGGGTATGCTCTCATAATGGAGTATCCTCCTGTGACTGTATTTCTCGGGTCCTCCTATCACCAGCAAGTTAAATTTTACATTCTTCTCCTCGTTGATTAGGTAGTCTAGCCACCTGCCAACTCCGCCTACACTCTTTGGTAGAACCCCCTCCGATATTAGGGAGACCGTGAATTTAGACTGTCCCTGCATCATTGTAGCCCTGAAGACACATACTTTATGAATGAGGATAATCCATCCCTAAGACTGGTTCTAGGAGTAAACCCGATTATTCTCTTCATACGTGATATGTCCGCCACTGATCTCCTTATATCGCCCTTAAGCGGCGGCTTATGAATTATCTGAACGTCCGCTCCAGTAATCTCCCGGATCTTCAATGCCAATTCAATTATAGAAGTCTCCTTTCCAGTTCCGACATTAAAGACTTTTCCGTATGCATCTTCGCATTCGGCGGCCAAGAGATTCGCTTCGACTATATCCCTCACATAAATGAAGTCTCTAGTCTGCATTCCATCGCCGTAAATGATTAGATCCTCACCTCTCAGAGCCCTATTTGTGAATATTGTTATTACGCCTGCGTATTGACTGTATGCTTGCCGAGGGCCATAAACATTGAAGTATCTTAGACATGCGCTCTTTAGGCCATAGGCCTCATTATAGGCTAAGCATAGCGCCTCAGCCGAGAGCTTAGATGCCCCATAAGGCGAGATAGGCCTGGGAGGATGATCCTCCCTCACGGGGAGGCTTCGGGGATTGCCATAAACGGCGCATGAAGAGGCATAGATGAAGATTGAGTCCTGAATTCTCGCCTCCTCCAGCAGATTTAACGTCCCAGCGACATTTATCTCGTAACATCTATGTGGGTCTTTTAGGGATAATGGAACATTCGCCATGGCAGCCTCATGAAATACATAATTTACATCCTTCATAACCTCATGTATTACTCCGCGGTTACGTATATTATCCTTCACGAACCTAAATCTGTCTGATCCGATGTGATGCTTAATATTCCAAGCTTTTCCTGTTGATAGATCATCGATCACCACTACCTCATCTACATCTCTGATCTCCATTAATGCATCGACTATGTGGCTTCCTATGAATCCAGCTCCGCCAGTTACTAGAATCTTCCCATTCAAACTCATCTTTAGAATCTCCTAAAATGCAGAATAGTAATAGTAATCGGCGTTCTTAATGATTGTTCTCAGGGATATCGCGGCTAGAAGGATAGCCGTGACTATCGAGGCTATCATATAGCCTAAGGACACCGCATATTTCATTCCCCACATCCTCATAAATGAAACTCCCAAAATGAAGTTTACGAGTATCCCGAGTAGGAGTGGAGGAATAGACTTAGCTGGTCTATGCATATACAAGAAGAGCAGTATGTTGGAGATTATCATCGCGAGGAATACATGACCCAAGCTTAAATACATGAATATCCACGTCTCGTCTTTTATGAGAAAGCCTTGAAGAAGATGGTAGAGGATTATCTGAAATAGGATTCCGGAGGCGAGGATGGATGCATGCATCTCCAGATATACTCTCCTCATGGATCTGCAGTATTCATCTATCTGAAACGAATTGAATCTCCTCTCTCCCGCTGAAGCGCTTCTGTAAAACTTGTTAACATAGTAGTTCATTACTCCAAATGGAACTGTTATTGTCAGTAGAGACAGGCTTGCAGGCTTTTCATAGAAGAGATCAACAATGAATGGGTATGGAGCCTGAACATACCATACGAGGAGTCGATCTATGAAGATGAAGATGAAATATAGTAGATTTACGATCGCGTATGGTATTCCAAGGTAGAGCATGAATGAGAATCTAACCTTCACACCCTCATGGATCTGCGGTTTAAATCTGCTCCTAAGATAGAGGTATATCGCCAGATAGATCACGGCCATGAATGAGCCGCTTATTATCCCGTAGATGTGAGCCATATACCTCTGCTGAAGCATCTCCATCATGCCATAGGAGACTCCTATAATCGAGAGTGAGGAGATATATGTGAAGATGAGGGGAATATATAATCGCAGAGCATACAGGGGAGCCGTCGTAAGCCATAGCAGCGATAGAGTCACAAAGAAGGTCATAAAGTAGGCTGACCACCAATCCGGATAGATCCCTAAGGCCCTAACAAGAACGATGGAGATCCCAGCCGCTAGTATGGTGACTAAAAATCCAAATGTAAAGTAGACCATTAGGATCTTCCTAACGGCGGAGTAGTTTCTCTGATACATGAAGTAGAACAGTTTTCTCATGAATATGGGCGAGATCCAAGATGTGTTTATGATGCTGAATACCAATGCGAGATTTATCGATGTTGAGGCAAGCGGGGTCTCCTGCGCTGGAAGCAACGAGACCTTAAAGATTATGTATGCTAAGATGACCGCCAGCCACGGCGAGCTTAATGTCACTCCGCCGGCGAAGAGCTTAATAGCCTCTATGATCGACTCAAGCCGAGATTTCCTCTTAACTCCGGAGGATTCATCCTTTAACTGATAATACTTTACAGCCTCAAATACTGTTCTGGCGAGATCGAATATGTCATCGCATCCGTATCTCCTGGCAGTATCCTTAGTTACGCCGAGGAGCTCAAGGATTACAGCCACGTCTAGATAATCCTTTACGTTCTCATCTACCTCCAGGATTGCGATCGCAAGGGAGTCTAGGTCAGTCAGGATCTCCGCCATTCAACGATCTCCCTCAATATCTTCTCAGAGAGAATCTCCAAGTAGACCCTCCGGTAATTCTCCAGAAATCCATCGTATGTGAATCTCTTCAGAACCCTCTTTCTGGCCTCCTCGCCTAGGATTCTGGCGTAATCCTCATCCTCAAGCAGCCTTAAGATCCCATCGGCCAACGCTATTGGGGATCTCGGCGTAACTATTATTCCGCAGCCATCAACTGCCTCTTTAACTCCCCCGACATCCGTGGCCACTACTGGCTTTCCGCATGCCATTGCCTCTACAACAGTGAATGGAAATCCCTCTGAGAGGCTCGGCTGAACGACCATGTAGGCCCTGTTATATGCGATCTCAGGCTTGTTGGTTGGGCCCATAAAGTGGACCTTATCCTCTAAATTTAGGGATTTAATCTTTCTCAGGCAAGTCTTATAGTATATCTTATCTGATATTGGCCCGTAAATCTCGCATATCGCCTCAGGATGTTTTTCTGAGACATGGGACATGGCCTCTATAACGTTCATTATGCCCTTGAGCTTCTCTATTCTCGCCATAACAACTATCCTTTTCAGGTTATCTTTGACCTCTATCTTCATCGGCTTAAACCTTTCTACATCAACCCCATTATAGATGACTTCTATCTTATCGGTAGAAGCCCCTAGCTCTTCCTCCCAATTCACATTGAAATTGCATACTGGTAGGATCTTATCTGCATAGTAATAGTTGACCTTTGCTATTGCCCTGTAAAGGTTTATTAGTAGCATCCTCTCGATTATCGATGCTTCAGAGGGCAGATCCAAGATTCTCTCCCTGAAGTAGACTCCATGCTCAGTTATGATGTATGGAACCTCACGTTTTATCTTGAGGATTATTCCAGGTATGCCGCAGAGGGCGGCGGCAGATGAATGGGATATGTCGACCCGCGGATACTCATAGGATAATAGCCTTAGCAGATGGCTGAGTATTCTGGTGAAGTCGGTTGTGTAGGATAGCCTCGTGTGCTGATAGAGTTTATCATCGGATATCTCCTCCCTTATGATGTTCCAGAAGGCTTTGCTCCTAACCGTCTTGCGGTGATCATAGCGTATGAGGAACTCATGCATCTCGTTGATCGCCTCCCCTAGTGCCTCGGGATCCCTACATCCATATTTGACTTCACTGATGAATTCCCTGAATCTCGGAGCGAAGTCCTCACGTATCCTCTTCTCATCAGTTGAGAGGCTACCCTTGAGGTAGTCCCTAAACCTGAACTCTGAAATATGCTCCTTCACAAACTCCGTTCCCCAGAGGGGAATATTTAATACAGCCCTAACATTCGCCGGCAGATCATATTTTTCATGCAGGAATGGAGTGGATGTAACCGCCAAAATGAGGAATTCATAATCCTGCAGATTCGAGATTAAATTGTGAGTCCAAGTGCTTACTCCTCCCCTATAAAATGGGTAGGTTCCCTCGCATAACATCAGTATCCTTACCATGCCCTCACTTTTTTCCTCCAGCCCTAAAGATTCTGAAGAGCGGATATCTGCCCTCTCCGCCCTCCATCTTCTCCGATAATTCATCTGCTATCCTACTCATCTCCTCAGACTTCGAGTAATCTCCAGCCCACGCATAACATTTCGAGGCCATCCTATACCCCCAAACTGCAGATGAGGGAGAAGATGAGATTGCCTTCTCAGCGTATTCAGCGTAGCTCTCAGCTGCCATTCTAAATGCGGATCTAGCCTTCTCCCTACCTTCCATCTTAATTAGGATCTTCGCCGCAGAGAGATAACAGAGCCCTGAAATTCCGGGTCTCTCCTTTCTCTGCCTCTCAGCCTCCTCAAAATATGCCTTAACGGCCTCCTCAAACTTCCCTTCTCCCTCTAATTTATTAGCCTTAAACCATCCGCTTTTATCCCCTGAGATCTTATCCGCCCATGAAGGAGTAGAAATCTCTAATCACCCCTCTATTCCTCAAGCTAATTAAATAGCCTCCCTTAATATACGTGTTTTCGGCAGTAAAAGATTTTTAGTCTTCAAGAACGGATCATACATACATGTTGTGTGATCGATTATGTCTCGGAATATTATGAGGGTTAAAACGGGCATTGAGGGGCTCGATATTCTGACGGATGGAGGTCTACCAGCTGGTAGAACCTACCTTGTAGCAGGAGAATCAGGAACCGGAAAGACAATAATGTCCCTTCAATACGTCTATAGGGGCGCGGAGTATGGAGATTCAAGCGTGTATATCACGATCGATGAGAGTCCAAAGCATATTGTTGAAGATGCACACTCGCTAGGATGGGATTTAGAGAAGCTGATGGATGAGAATAAGCTTCTCATGGTCGAGTTTACTCCTCTATTCGCGGATACGATGAAGATCGATGCCGAAAAGGTATTAGATGAGATGAAAGGATTGATCTCGCAGATCAACGCCAAGAGACTCGTTATAGATCCTATAGCTCCCCTCGTGCTTAGGGGAACGGAAGCGCTGGATCAAATGGCAGCTCAGATGCTCGTTAGAAATTATATTCGGAGATTGATTATTGGATTGGATGATCTTAATGTGACGACTCTTGCAACATCTGAGATTCCAACCGGAACGAATAGGCTTAGCCGGTATGGAGTTGAGGAGTTCTTAGCGGCTGGAGTGATAGTTCTGAGGCTTAGGAGGATAAACAGCAATTTCGTTAGGGAGATCTACATACATAAGATGAGGGGCGTAAATCATAGTTTGAATATCTGCAATTTCGTAATTCAGCATGGCAACGGTATAGTCATACCAATCTGAGGAAGGAATTATCTCCTTTTAATAATAGTCTCTAGCTTATGCAAGGAGTATATTAGGCAGAGCGTACAAAGCGTCCCGGCCGAGGCGAATGCCAGAACATACACGACTCTGGGGATGATTCCCATCTCGCTTAGAACTCCTATGGCTCTGCCTAGGACGAAGATAGATAAGCCTCCTACGAGAAGCCTCATGGCCTTTATAGATTCTCCTCTCTTAAGGAATATTCTGCTCGCGGAGAGCTTTGGGTTTCTCTTAGCCGTCAAGTATAGTGAGAAAGAAAAGAATAATGCGACTCCAAGGATGACGCATCCAAAGATTAGTATCTGAAGAATCATTTCTTGATCACACCATATAGAAGATAAATTGCGTATAGCAGAGCTATTAAGCCTAAATCCGCGATGTACCTTCCTATATCCCTATATATCGGCGTAAACCTGCCTAAGCAGAAGAGTATATTACTCATTAATGCCAGAAATATACTAAGAAAGAAGCCTGTGAGCACTCTAAGCAGGGTCTTCTCCTTAAGGAAGATCCTCCCAGCCGCCAAATCCTCCCTTCCAAGTCCAACCATAACCTTATACGTATAGCATAATGTTATGATGGATAATGCCAGCACAGCCAAGCTTCTGATTAGGCCGATCGGATTCAAATACTCTCCTCCGAGAAGGTGTTAAGCCCAACATATGTCAGGGAGCCATTTTAGTATTAATGCTTATGAATCGTCGGTATGGAGAGATATTATAATCAATTTCAATTATCATTCGAGAAGCTTAGCTATCTTTTTACTTGCATCTTGCATCTTAAGGAGGATAAGTCCAAGCGGAGTTTCAGGGGATGATAGGACGACGAGTAGGGCTGTAGGCCCAGCTCCCATAGCTATTATCTTCGCCGTTTCCCCCTCAACTATTATCCGATGGAGATTTCCAGCCTTAACTTCGCTCATTGCAGTCTCAGCCGCGCCCGTCATAGTTGCCGTCATAGCCGCGAATGTATCCACATCAACATCGCTTGCAACATCCGATGCTATTAATAGGCCGTCTCTGGTAACGGCTGCAGATGCATTTATACCCCCAACCTTACGCAGCTCGCTTAGAACCTCCTCTATCATAGATTTAACTGGAATTGCCAACCTCCTCCCCCTCCTCAATTAATTTCCTAAGTAAAAGATCAAGAGCCTTCATTAAGTTTTT
>QMXE01000056.1 GCA_003661975.1 Candidatus Bathyarchaeota archaeon | reverse complement strand
GGAGCTTCAATGCGTAGAGATAACCTTCAATATGCCTGTGGACTCAAAAGAGTTCTTGAGCGGAGGCGAAATATCAAAGATATCGTTCTCCGGAAGGAAGGTTAAGATTTACACAGCAGATCCGTCATCGGTTATAGAATTTGCTGTTGATTATGCCAAGAAAAGAGGATTGAGAATTCTCAGTTTAAATACGCTACTGCCATCACTTGAGGATGTCTTTCTAAAATTGGTGAAGCAACATAAAAGGTGAAACCGTATGAATCGAATATTCATTCAACTGAAGAGGTCATTTGTTGTTACAAAGAAGAATATTAAGATTTATTATTTGAAGGGTCCTGTAATAATCTTTGGTCTACTACTGCCCTTCTTCCTCTTCTTGGCATACATAATAGGGAGGAGTATGTCCATTAGAGAACTATTGCCCGGCTTGATTAGCATGACAGTATTCTTTACGGCTACGTCAGTAGGGCCATCTATAATGCCCTGGGAGACTCGATCAAGGACTTTGGAGAGGCTTCTCTGCTGTCCAATCTCAGTATGGGCAATCCTATTGGGGGATATGATTTCATCATTCATATTTGGACTTGCAATATCCATAATTCCATTAATTTCAACCTTAATCTTAGGCGTTGATATCTTAAACTTTTCAGTTCTGCTTGTAGGCTTGATCTTGGCGGCCTTCTGCTTTTCTGCCCTCAGCGTTCTACTCTCAGCTTATCCACCCTCAGATATCCCAGCAACGGCTATGATGCTCTCCACGCTCGTTAAGTTTCCACTAATCTTCATCAGTGGGGTCTTCATGCCGATCACGCAGATGCCAGTGTGGGGCAAGATAATAGCCTCATTCTCACCGCTTACATACTTCACGGATATGGCGAGGCATCTAATCCTCAATTGTGGATACTATCCACTATTACTGGACTTTGCGATGATCCCCATTTTTACAGCAATATTCCTCATTGCGTCAGTAAGGATTCACGAAAAGACTTTAATGAAGAGGATAAGTTTGATGGGGTAGGGATTGCTCAGATAAGACGAGCCACAGTGAAGCCTTCAAATATGGCATGATATATTCTTCTAGGCTTAAGGCAATCCCCGATCAGATGGATCTCGTATCCATCCAATTCCTTGATGATGGATGATGATGGGATTAGCCCTCTAGCCAATACTATCCACTCAGCCGGAATCTTAGTTGTCTCTCCGCCCTTACTTATTATGACGCCGTCAACCTCTATCTTCTCGACATCAACCTCAAAGATTATCCTGACATTATACCTTTTTAGTTCCGAGAGAAGGTGGGAGGCATAGAGGGGTTCAATATTCCTCGAGATCGTTCTATATCGCTTAAGAACAGTCACCTGATTCTTTTTTAGCGCTAAGAACTTGGCTGTCTCTAATCCAATAAGCCCACCACCTATAACCGCCACCCTGCTATTCTCGATTGAGATCTTTCCTCTAAGAACCTCGTGGGCAACAACGACATTTCTATTTTCAACTCCGGGAATATCTGGAATGTAAGGTTCCGCTCCCGTAGCCACAATTATGACATCAGGTCTTAATCTCTCAACTTCGCTTCTATTAACTGGACATTTAAGCTTTATATTCACCCCTAACCTCTTGAGTTCATAGCTGTAATACTCGATTATCCATCTTAGCTTTTCTTTTCCGGGAATTGCAGAGGCTATATTTAATGCTCCGCCGAGACATTCATCTTTATCGTAGAGATGGACTTCGTGCCCTCTGAGTGCGCATACTCTAGATGCTTCCATTCCAGCTGGTCCCGCCCCTATCACCATCACTCTTTTCTTAGTTTTAGCCCTCTCTATTCTGGTATGCTCCCTGCCG
The DNA here is from genome assembly GCA_003661975.1 of Candidatus Bathyarchaeota archaeon. Classification (GTDB taxonomy): domain Archaea; phylum Thermoproteota; class Bathyarchaeia; order Bathyarchaeales; family DTEX01; genus B63. The sequence goes on along the minus strand of QMXE01000056.1, from coordinate 7,239 downwards.
AATCCTATTTCTGGATTAAGTGAGCATCGTATCGCGGTTCCTTCGTAGTGCCTGGCTCTTACACACTCATTGCATGAGATGCATCTTCTAATGGCTACTTCATCTCCATTAAATGCCTTTTTAGGCCATTCTGGATCGGCAAGGAGGGCTCTGCCTAAAGCGACGTAGTCCGCTTTTCCCTCCTCTAGGATCTTCTCTGCATACCAAGGTTCCCTTATGACGCCTACGACAATAACGGGAACATCAATGGCCCTTTTAATCTCTTCAGCTAGGTACGTGCGCCATCCTTGAGGATATGGCATTGGCTCGAGACGCTTCTCTCTGCCCGTCTTTCCTAACGTCACATGGATGGCGTCGGCTCCAGCCTCGCAGAGCCTCTTGGCTATGAGTTTCCCCTCTGAAATTCCGATTCCTCCCTCTGAGAACTCCTCAACTCCGAGTCTTACACTAACCGGAAAGTCATCTCCAGCATACTCCTTTATTCTCCTTATTATCATGGCTGGAAATCGAACTCTCCCCTCTAAATCCCCTCCAAACTCGTCTGTTCTCTTATTAGTAAGTGGAGAGAGAAACTGGTTGATTAGTAGTCCGTGGCCAGCTTGAATCTCAACCATATCGAAGAATGCCCTTCTCGCTCTCTCCGCCGCCTCCCCGAACATGCATGCTAACTCTTCAATCTCATCCTTACTTAGCTCCCTTGGTATTATACCCCTAGAGCCCATAGGTATAGAAGATGGAGCTATCGGCCGCTCACCTATTATTTTAGGATCAGCCGCCCCTCCAGGATGGGTTAATTCAATGCCAACCTTAGCTCCGGCGTGATGCGCGGTCTGAGCTAGACTATATAGGCCTGGAATGAATATGTCTGAGTCTATTCTAGGCTGAGTTGATCCGTGCCTACCATAGGGAAAGTGAATACATGCATTCTCGACTATTACGAGTCCACATCCTCCTTTAGCAATCCTATAATAGTGATCAATAAGTCTCTCAGTTACCTCTCCATTCACACCTGCGAGATTCGTTGAGACAGGCGCAAATATTATCCGATTCTTAACCTTAAGATTCCCTAGAAATCCGCATTCAAAGAGCTTTGGGTAACGTGGATGAACCATAACTCTTCATCTAATCCATTAAATTTTAGCCCTTCCAAGTCTGCCAGCCAAATAATCGTCAAGTATATCCCTAACTCTTCCTGAAACCCCAGTGATTGGTTGAACGCCAAGCCTATTGAACCACTCGACCGCTCTAGGCCCCATTCCACCTGCAAATACAACCTTCGCCCCTTCATTCGCTATGAATTGCGGTATAGCTCCCGGCATGTGAGTATTGAAGTATGGATTCGCCTTCACCTCAACATTCATCACCTTTCTACCCTCTACATCCACAAATGTATAATAGGGGCATCTGCCAAAATGACTGGATATTCGGCTGTCTAATCCACTATCATCCTCAGATGCGAATGCTAATCTAACCATCATGTTCGCCCCCGAGTTTTAATCGATATTCGCATAGATTACGCTGATTATTTAACAATTTTGCTTAAAAAATAAGCAAATTTGTTTAAAAAATAAGCAAAGTTCACCCAAGCAATACATGTCCAAAATAGCGAGAATGCCATAGCATTAACTGATAACTTAAATGGACCTTAAGGGCTGTCTATGGTGGAGAATTGTTTTGGTATAGCGTCTCGAAGGATGAGAGCATTTAAGTGAAATATGGCTTCCTCCTTTTAACAGCCTTGATAAATAGGCTTCTCAAATAATCGTCTGATGCCCCTCTCCTCATTGGACCCAAGAAATCAACTAGATTATCCGATCTAAATAGGCACGGTTTGAATTTACCATCTGACGTTATACGCATTCTATTACAATATCTGCAGAATTCAGTATTATGCATAGGCTTAACTATCTCGACCTCAACGCCATTCGGCAGTAGATACTTTCTCCTATGATGCATGCTTCGAATAGTCACTCTTACGGCTTGCCTCCTTAACTCATCCTCTATCCCAGTCATATCGAAATGGTATCTCCTATAAAATTCGCTTTCATTTGGAGATTCAAGCTCTATCAGCTGCAAGATTACATTATTCTCCCTTGAGAAATCTATCATCTCCCAGACTCCATCGCTATTTATGCCCTTAAGCAGAACCATATTGATCTTTACGGGTTTCAATCCGGCTTTAACAGCGCTCTTTATGCCGCTGATAACGTTTTCCAAAGCGTCAACACCAGTTATCATCCTATAAGTTTCCGCATTTAATGTATCAAGGCTCACATTAACCCTCGTTAAACCAGCATGCTTCAATGGCTCAGCAAGTTCCTCTAGAAGCGTCCCATTCGTAGTCATTGAGACCTCCGTTACTCCAGGCACCTCATTTATCTTCCTTACGATCTCAATTATGTCATCTCTGATTAGGGGCTCCCCACCAGTCAGTTTAATCTTTCCAATGCCAAAGGATGAGATCACGCTGACTACCCTTTTGATCTCATCTGGACTCATCTCCGTAATGCCGCTGACGGGATCTTCTCCCTCACGGTGGCAATAGAAGCATCTTAAGTTGCATCTTTGTGTAACTGAGATGCGGATGCTTCTAATAGGCCTCCCATAGGGATCCTTTACCAAATGTCATCCCTTTATCTACAGCCATAACGTTCTCATATGCTAAAGAAGATTAATCGCTTTCAGTAGGTTCTCCATTTGAAGCATGGACTTTCCAGCCCTCAAGACTTTACCTTCAAGGCATGACTTGAAGATCTTCTCATCGAAGCCTACAATGCCATTTACTTCAAGACCCATCTTCCCGGCCTTCTCTATCATTATGCTGGCTACTTCGGGAGTTGCCTTATTCAGCACAAGCCAGAACTTCCTATTGAGCGGTTTAAACTGATCCTTTAAGGTTTTAGCCAACTTCAGGGATTCAGCCGTTGGATCCGCTACTGCTAGGATGGCGTCAGTTCCTTCCTCAACCCTCCTCCCTATATGCTCTATTCCAGCATCAGTATCAACAAGTACAATCTCATCCTTATTTAGGACTAAATTCTTAAGCAGAGTTCTTGTAAGGTAGTTCAGTGGACATGCGCATCCCTCACCGAAGTTCCTGACTTTGCCAATAATTACGAGCCTTATTCCCTCAGGCGACTTTGAGACATACTCGCTCGGTAGATCCTTTAGTGCTATGCCCCTACCCGCCTTAGATAATGCTCTGACAATATCGATCTCTCCACTCTTAAATATGCTTCCCCTTCCGCCTAAATATTCAACTAGTGGTTTAGGCCGGGGAGCTCCAAGAATATCTGGAAGTAACGTATTGGATTCATCTGAATCGATCAGATATACGCTATACTTCCTGGATAGTATTCGTGCCGCGAGAACAGAGATTACGGATTTTCCAGTTCCACCCTTTCCGCAGATCATTATCTTCAATGCTACTCACCCCTTTTTCTCGATTAGGAGAATCGAGTTTAAGGCATCTATCATGGCTATATCAACGCCGCTCAATATTGTCTCCCTAAAATTCACGTCTCTTAACCTTAATTTATCGCCTTCCCTTGAGACAAGGGCTATTTCCTCAGCGATTAATCTGCGTTTGTCCCCCTCAATTCTCAAATAAACCTTGAGTAGGCACATTGAGTTTCAGAATCTTAAATGTAACGGCTAATTTAAATCTTCGCTTCTCCGTAATGTTAGAGTGACGCTAAGCAACATTTATTAGTTTTGAGCAAGTTTGAAATTGGAGAAGCGTATGAAGATGATAGTTTCTATGGGTAGGGGTGGAAGCGGAAAGACGAGCTTCGTCGCCTTAATGACTAAATACTTCATTGAGATCAACGCCACCCCACTTCTTCTCGTAGATATTGACCCAGATCAGAATTTAGGCGAGGCAGTTGGAGTATCATTGGAGGATGAGGGGAAAAAGACGATATCAGAGTTGCTGATTGAGACTTTCATAGAGGGCGGGGGAACAACTGTTGGAATTCCACCGTCAGATAGGATAGAATGGAGGATCTGGGAGGAGGGACTCTATGAGGGTGAATACTTCGATTTCATGGCAGTTGGGCCTAAGTGGATTGAGGGATGCTACTGTCTCCCCGATGCAGCCTTAAAGATGGCGCTTCAGAGATTAACGAAGACCTACAAATACGTCCTGATAGACTCTCCAGCCGGCCTAGAGCATCTGAATCGTAAAATAACATCTAAGGTCGATGTTCTCTTTGATATTATAGACCCATCCAAGAAATCCTTTGAGCATATAAAGAGGGCATATAGAATCGTGAACGAGGTCGGTATAGAATTCAAAAATTTCTATGTTATTGGCGGTTATAGATTCCCGGAGGATCTAAAGCCTAAAAGCGGAGAGATGGCTGGAATGAAGTATTTGGGTAAGATAAAATACGATAAGAACGTTGAGGATTATATCTTCTCGGGGAAGTCCCTTCTGGAATTGCCGTCATCCTCACCGGCTTATCAGTCAGTGAAGGAGATAATGAGGAGAGCCGGATACGGCTAGTATAAACCTAAAGGATTACGCTGTGGAGAGGTTGTCTTGAAGGTCGCCGTAACAGGTAAGGGAGGCGTTGGAAAGACAACGATCGCGGGGGCATTAGCATATATTCTTCATAAGAGGGGATTTAAGGTCTTAGCGGTCGATGCTGATCCAAATGCAAATCTAGCATACACTTTAGGATTGAGGGCTGATGAGGCTGAAAGGATAACCCCAATATCTGAGAATTGGGATCTAATAGAGGAAAAGACTGGTGTGAGGCCAGACTCTTATGGTATGCTCTTCAGACTGAACTTTACAGTTGATGATATTGTTAGGCGATATGCAGTTAAGACTCCATGTGGGGTTGATCTCCTCGTCATGGGAGTCGTCAGGGAAGCATTAGGCGGATGTATGTGCCCAGCCAATTATCTCATCCGAATGCTTCTACGTCATCTCATCATTCGGAGAAGAGAGGCTGTTATACTCGATATGGAGGCTGGAACAGAGCATCTTGCACGTGGAACAGCCAAGCATGTCGGAGCGATGATCGTGGTGGCTGAGCCCAGCATAAAGGCGATAGAAACAGTTCGGCGCATAAGGAATCTTGCATCGCAGATGGGAATAGAGAAGATTCTACTCGTCGGAAATAAGGTCTTAAATGAGAAGGATGAGTATTTAATTCGCGGATTCTCTGAGAGAAATAGAATCCCAATTCTTGGAATAGTCCATTATGATCCGGCTATACGTGAAGCCGACCTCTCTGGTCATTCTCCGATACTATATTGTCCATCATCTAGGGCGATGCGGGAGATAGAGGCGATCAATGATCGGCTTATCAAAATCATTAAGGATTAATCGTAAATACATGCAATTAGGGATAAAAAGTAAACGCGAGACACATTAAATTAGTTAATCTATCCGTGGTGTTGGCGATGAGGAAACTCGTGAAGGTAATTCTCAATCCGATGAATAAGATGGTCGAGGTTGAGAAGGGAACTATACTGCTCGACGCCATCAGATTGGCCGATGTAAACATCAGATGTATATGCGGGGGGCATGGGGAATGTGGAACATGCAAGGTGATCATTGAGAAGGGAGAAGTCGAGGATATATCCAGAAAGTATGAGAAGTGGCTTTCTCCAGAGGAGATCTTAAGGGGCTATAGGCTTGCATGTCAAACGCGAGTTCTAAGCGACTGTGAAGTTACTATACCAGTTGAGAGCAGAGTCTTCAGCCCAAAGATCCTCCTGAACATGGAAGTGATCATAGATAGGATTAACCCTGCATCCAAAAAGTATCTATTAGAGACTTCTCCCTCAAGGGTCGAGTATGATCAGATAGAGCTTAAGGGATATCATGGCTCAAAACCAAAGATCAGTAAGGGAGCATTTGAGAAGCTTCTATCACTCGTCGAAGAGAGTGTAGTTACGGCGACGCTCAGCCTGACAGGAGGAGAACCAGAGGTGATCAATGCTGAATCCGGAGATAAAAGAAGCTCAAATTATGGGCTCGCCATAGATCTCGGAACGACAACTGTAGTCGCATTACTCGTGAATCTGACTGATGGCAAGATCCTCAGTAAGATGTCGGAATTGAATAGCCAGATAACATACGGAGAGGCTTTAGTCTCAAGGATCTCTTATGCCAGCACGGCTGAGGGACTGAAAATCCTGCAGAGGAAGGCCGTTGAGAGCATCAATGACCTAATAGAGAAATTGACTAGGCAGCATAGGATAGGCAGAGATGAGATTACCGACGTATGTGTAGGAGGAAATACCGTCATGAATTATCTTTTAGCGGGGATGGACCCGTCGCCTCTGGCCTATGTGGACGGAAACAAGAAGGTTTCAAGAGAACCCATAATAAGAAAGGCTGGTGATCTTGGAATAAAGGTGAATCCTGAAGCGTATGTGTATTGCCTTCCCAACGTCAGCAGATTCCTTGGCGGAGATGCTGTTGGAGACGTGCTGGCCTCCGGGATGCATAAGTCGGAGGATATATCGCTTCTCGTCGATATGGGAACAAATGGGGAGATAATATTCGGGAATAATATGTGGCTCATATCGTGTTCATGTGCTTCGGGACCTGCATTTGAGGGCGGAGGGATAAAATTCGGCATGAGAGCCATGCAGGGCGGGATAGAGCATGTAAAGATCAACCCTGAAACATTCGAGGCTGAAATTAAGGTCATCGGTAATACTCGTCCAAGGGGCATCTGCGGATCCGGAATTATAGATGCCGCAGCTGAGATGTTCTCGACTGGAATCCTAGACTTCACAGGTAAGATAGTTGAAGGTAAGACTCCACTCGTCAGGAGGGGGAGGGACGGATTAGAATATGTCCTCGTCCCAGCTGAGAAGACGGCTATTGGACGTGACATAGTAATAACCCAGAGGGACATAGACTATCTCATGGACTCTAAGGCGGCTGTCTGCGGAGCTATAATAACGCTCATGAGAAAACTTAAGATAACGATCTACGACGTTAAGAACATATACTTGGCCGGGGCATTCGGAGCCTACACAGATTTGAGGAATGCCACGAAATTCGGGATCTTCCCGGAATTTCCGAATGCAAAGATCCATCCGATAGGAAACGGTTCAATAGCAGGAGCCTATGCAACGTTGATGTCGATGGAGAAGAGGGAAGAAGCCCGGGAGATAGCCGAAAAGATGTTCTATGTGGATCTGCTTGTGGATCCAATGTTCAATGATGCATACTCAGAGTCAATATATATTCCAGGAAGCAAAGAGTTC
>QMXE01000055.1 GCA_003661975.1 Candidatus Bathyarchaeota archaeon | reverse complement strand
TCAGAGATCACGATTGAGAGTGGACCGCACAAGTGGACCGGAAGGTCAATACTCTCGGGATATTACAGTCTAAACCGGGTTGTAGATAATTTCGTAGCAGCGGTGAAGAAGGGTAGAGGCTCAAAGCTTAAGATCTCTGAGACCGAACTCCGCAAGGCAACAGTATATCTTGGATGCGAAGCGATAAAATTGGGATTGGCAGACGGGCCTGGAGGGCTCCAAAAGGCCATAAGTAAAGCCGCTGAGATGGCGGGTCTAGTCAAATATCGTGTTGAGGAGTTAAGCATAGAGAGGGAGAAGGCTCCTTCAAAGCCGTCTGGTAACACCTCCGCTCTATATGAAGGTAATATCACATTGGAGATGTTAATGAAGCTTCATCCTCCCCCATCATTCTATTATATTTACTTGCCATCTAAAGCCGCTCAGAGCGAGGCATTATCGATCCAGCATGGCACGGAGAGTTCATCAGCGGGGGGAGAGGGCAGAGTTCTAATCGATCTCTCACATGGAAATAGGGTTTCATGGTGGATGCTTGACATCCTAATATCTGAGCTGATAAAGAGGAATGTAACTGTAAGCTTCGTCTCTGATTGGCCGGTTCTCGACTCAAAATTGAATAAGGCTTCATGTCTCATAGTGGTCTCCCCAACGGAAGTATACTCCGCAGATGAGGCTGAAAGGATCAGAAGATTCGTTGATGAAGGCGGCCTACTCCTATTATTCTTTGATCCAGCCTGGGAGTATATTGGGCAATCCGGATTATCACAGGGAATCATAGCGCCGATAGATTCGCTGTCATCACTATTCGGAATAACATTCGCCAAGGGATACCTATATAATGAGGAGGAATACTTCGGAATATACCGGAACATTTACGTGAAGGAATTCGAGGATACTCCGCTAACCCAAAACTTAAACGTGCTTGTCTTCTTCACGGCTACTCACATAAGATCAATGGGTAAGGGAATAGCGTGGACATCGAATACTACGAGATCAAGCATATCTGAGAGGGCTGGTAGATACGCGACGATAGCACGGGTGAAGAGAGGGAACGGAACGGTAATAGCATTCGGGGATGTGACGTTCCTCGAAGAGCCGCACTGCTATGTTGAGGACAACTATAAGCTGATAGAGAACATAGCATCCATCATAGCGAAGACGAAGCCTCCTAAAAGGCCGGAGATAGAAAAAGCCGAGATCAATGAGCCAATTCTCCCGCCGGGAACCAAAAAGACCTACATCGAGCGGATTAATGGAAGAGAAGGCATAGTTGAGTGGTTCAAAGTGAACGAGACGGAAATTAAGATTGAAAGGCCGAACAGAACGGAATATTACTTCTTCACTGAGAATGGCTCCCTATGGAGATGGAAGGCCAACAGCATGGAATGCACATATGAGGATCCACTTCCACCCCCTCCATACCCACTAACCGAAGGTAAGAAATGGATTTACAAGAGCAAATACATTCTAGTAGAAAATGGAAGGAAGTATAATGGGAGTATAAGTGGAAAAGAGGCTGTTGAAGGCTTCGAGATCATAACCGCCGAAAACGATGAGGAGTATCTCTGTGCAAAAATAAGATTCGTTACAACGGACAGTCTCATCATCAACGGGAGAAACATGACTACCATAACTGATGGATACTATTGGGTCTCATCAGACGCCGGAATAGTCAAGGAAGAGGCTACAATCAGATATTACATGAATGGCTCATTAGTGATGAGGCAGGAGAGAACGCTCATCCTATTGTCGATCGAGAAGGGGCGGGATTAACCTGAAAAGGAACGGTTATCCAATTTCAGGATAGACCTCCTTATCCCCCCGGCCTTCCATCTTAAAGCTGCATATGCAAATCCCATAAATATCAGTTCAGCCTCTACTTGAGGCTGCCAAATAAGGACTTCTCAATCTCGATTATCTCATTCCTCGTCGGCATGCGGGGAAAATTGTATAGTGGCCCTCCCGGCCTCTCATTATAGTATGGCCTGTTACATCCAGGGCATCCTGAAGTCAAGAATGGCAGGCCGCTCCGTATTATCGCTTTTAGCCGCTCATCTGATACGCCGAAGTCAACGAGTCGACCATCATTGAATGTCATGTCATCATATCGTCTTATCCCCCTGGTTATTAGGTAATGGGCAACCTGCATTCTCCTATAGTAGTCTATGGGTGGAGGGGGATGATCGGAGAGGAGCGTGCCGGGGATGGGCGTGAAGGCGAAGAGGGCTGGATAAACTCCCATGTCAATGCATGTCTGAATCATCCTGACAAACTCCTCCTCCGTCTCTCCCAGCCCAGCGATTAAATGCGTAGTTACATTTCCACATCCGAATATTTCCGTGGCCTCTTTAAGCGCCCTGAAGTGTCTCCTCCACCTGTACGGCCCGCCTACCCCTGCCCCCTTAACCCTATCGAAGATCTCCTCAGTAACCGCATCCAATGGAATCCCAACCCTCTGAACCCCAGCATCTAAGAGCTCCTCCAACCCGTTCCTATCCAATGGTTGACATGAAACAGAGATTGGAATGTCGGAGCATCTGCTGATCATTTTGGCTATCGCGGATATATCCTGCACTACACACGAATAGTTTAGTGCCTGAATGCATGTCCTAACTATCTTCTTATGCTCGTATGCCTCAACTATGCGATTAATGGTTTCATCGAGGGGAAAGACTGGCCAGATCACCCGGGAGAGCATATCCGCTCTTCCCTGTGATGATCTTGATTGTGGACAGAAGGCGCAGCATGCCCTGCACTTTCCCCTCCTATACGTGAGCAGATACGCAGTTGTAGGCTCAGCATCCAAGATTCCTTTAGTTAAGCCTAAAATTATAGCTGAGCCCAGAGAGACTCTTATCTTGCTTGGCAGTTTCCGTTCGCCCATGAACCCCACAGATTTATGGAGAACAATTACCATTTAATATAATTGATGATTAGGGAGTATTCGGAATGCGCATAGTCTATTCGGATAAATGCTTAGAATATGTATCTCCAGGCCATCCTGAATCTCCAGATAGGATCTACCGCGCATACAATCTCCTAAAGAAGGAGGGATTCATCTTCGTTGAGCCGGAGATATGCTCAGAGGAGGACCTAAAGCTCGTTCACAGGGAAGAATATGTGATGAGAATAAGATCCGGAGACTTCTTTGATCCAGATACTCCAAGCCTACCCGGAATCTACGATTACGCCAGATTATCAGTCGGCGGGGCCATAAAGAGCATGGAGATAGCATTGGAGGGCGAGAAGGCCTTCTCCCTTATGAGGCCTCCGGGGCATCACGCCGGCGTCGGAGGAGCCGCCCTAGGAGCTCCTACACTCGGCTTCTGCTACTTCAATAATATTGCGATTGCATGTATGAAGGCTCTCAATAGGGTTAAGCGCATAGCAATATTAGATATTGACTGTCATCATGGGAATGGAACGCAGGAGATCTTCCTCGGAGACCCCAGAGTAATCTACGTTTCGCTTCACAGGTATGGAGCTTTCTATCCGGGAACGGGAGGCTCATCTGAGGATAACTGCCTAAACTATCCCTTCAGATATTCCGTTAGAGATGATGAATACCTCAAGACATTGAGGCTCGCCCTAAATAGGATTGAAGAGTTCAATCCTGATCTCATAGCAGTCTCAGCTGGGTTCGATACGCATAGAGCCGATCCCGTTGGAGCTCTAAGCCTAAGCGAGGAGGCATACTTTAAGATTGGAAGGATGATATCGGAGATTGGATCTGAGGTATTCGCGGTTCTCGAAGGGGGATACGGCCCATACTTTCCACAATGCATCCGAAACTTCCTTCATGGACTTGAGCGTCGCTGAGCCCCTATCTTCAGCAATAGTTATAGGCTTAGAGAGGAAGGAATTGAATGCTACAAGTTAGTGATGCATCATGATGGGAGATGAGGCGATAAGGGATTATCGTTTACATTCAGGAATGACTGTTGCAGAGCTCTTAAGGCAGATGAAGGATTCTTGGGGTTTCACAGCATCGAAGATCGCGATTGGAGCCGATATAATCAGGAGGATGATCAACGATAAGGAATGCTTGAAGTTCCTCTCCTTCCCGGCATGTATAGTCGCAACCGGAACGAGGGGAGTCATTAGGGAGATGATTAGACGCCGCTTCATAGATGCCATAATAACCACCTGCGGAACGCTCGATCATGACTTGGCAAGATGCTGGAGGAACTATTACCGCGGATCCTTCGACATGGACGATGCTGAGCTCCACAGGAGAGGGGTGAATAGGCTTGGCAATATACTCGTGCCAAACGAGAGTTACGGATTGATAATCGAGGAGAAGATGCAGAGAATGCTGAATGACCTATGGAATAAGGGGATCAGGGAGCTCTCAACCCGGGAGCTCTGCTGGGAGATCGGGAGGAGAATATGCAATCAGGACTCGATACTATACTGGGCTGAAAAGAATAGGATCCCAGTCTATGTGCCCGGAATAACAGATGGCGCTGTTGGCTATCAACTGTGGCTCTTCTCTCAGGATCATGACTTTCGAATCGACATATTGAAGGATGAGCAGGAGCTGAACGATATGATCTTCGAGTCTAAAAGGACAGGAGCCCTATTGATCGGCGGTGGAATCTCAAAGCATCATGTCATCTGGTGGAATCAATTCAAGAATGGCCTTGACTATGCGGTTTATATCACGACGGCTGTCGAGTGGGATGGAAGCCTCTCAGGGGCGAGGATGCGGGAGGCAGTCTCGTGGGGGAAGGTTAAGGAAACCGCAAAAAGAGTTACGATCGAGGGGGATGCAACCGTAATTCTCCCATTAATGATAGCCTCGCTGCTTTAAGCCGAAAATGCAGTGAGAATCAAATGATAACCGAGAGCCTTAAAGAAGCCATTAATAGAGCCCGAGAGGCAAGCCACAAAAGATTCGGTAAGAGAATATCCTTCTATGCTCCAAGCTTCATCTACTACGAAAATGAATATTACAGGCCTCCTAGACATGCGTTTCCATCAATATCCATAACTGGAAGGGCATGCTCGCTTATGTGTAAGCATTGCGGAGGAAGACTCTTAAGAACCATGATCCCAGCTGAGACCCCCCAAAAACTTATGCGGGTAATCCAAAGAATAAGAAGGCTTGGAGCCCATGGCTGTCTAATAAGTGGAGGCTGCCTACCAGACGGCTCGGTTCCCATAAACAAGTTCATCGATCCCATCAGGGAAGCTAAGCGTTTAGGATTGAAGGTTGTGGTTCACAGCGGACTTATAGATCTCGAAACTGCGGAGATACTTAAGGAGGCAGGCGTCGACACGGTCTCCATCGATATCATAGGCTCGGATGAGACGATAAGGGAGATATACAATCTTGAAGCCTCAACTAAAGACTATGAGGATTCCCTAAGGGCGCTGAGCGCAGCGAAGATAAATTTCACACCGCATGTCCTAGTTGGCCTTCACTACGGTAAATTGAAGGGCGAGATCAAAGCGCTAAAGATGGTCTCAAAGTATAATCCCTCAGCGCTAATATTGATAGTCTTCTTTCCAATTAGGGGAACGGTCATGGAGAATGTAAAGCCTCCACCGCCGGAAGATGCCATTAAGATTCTGGTTGAGGCGAGATTTATGATGCCTGACACTCCAATAGTATTGGGGTGCGCGAGGCCGAAGGGAAGACACCGCATAGAGATGGATGCCTTAGCCGTTGAGGCGGGAGTGAATGGAATAGCCTTTCCCGAAGTAAGCGCCGTGAAGAAAGCATCTGATATGGGGCTGAGATTCTCATTCTCGCCCTTATGTTGCTCTCAGATATATGAGGATCTAAATTCTCCCTAAAAACCCAAGGAGGCTCTCGCTGCATCCCTTAATTGTCTTTCAAGAGCCGTGAAGACCTCGCTGAGCCTCCGCGCCTCCTCCCTTGAGATCCCATGCTTCACTGCTTCCTCCTCAAAGGCCCTCCTCGCCCTTCTCACCTTCCATTTCATTGAGACCCAAGATGAGAGGAGGCAGAGGATAATCCTGAAAATAAAGTATGCAATCTGCAGGATGCTTATGATCCTTCCCATCACCGCCCCTCTTTCTCAATCTTCCCGCTTCAATGCATCTCCGGTCTTCTCCTCTGTGGCTCTAGATGATTCCTCCTCACCCTCCTTTCCCCGCCTCATAACCTTAACGGGCAGTCTTCTCTTAGAGCCCATTGCCTCCCTAAGTATTGCCCCTAGGTCAGTAAAGGTCCTTATGTAATCCTGAGTCATTTTGATCGCCACATCCTCTGGTATTCCACCAGCCTTTAACTCCTTATAGAAGTTGGCTGCAGCGGCGCCCATATTCTTTCCAGCCTCAGCCGAGAATATAGACTCAATGATTCCCCTAATCATGTTTGGAATCTCCTCTGAGAGCGTCTTAAATAGCTGGCGGACTTCACGTAGCTCCTCAACATCGCTTCTTTCTTCCATTATATCTTCCATACAGTATCACCTCCCATAATTTCCTTCAATAAAGTATTGCATGGTCACAATTGTTAACGATTATGGACAAAAGTGACCAGTCAAGCCGTCACTTCATTTGGAGATCAAACTTCTTCCCAAATCCCTCAACCGACTTCACGATGCCCCTATCCCTTAAGATTTTAAGCCTATCCCTGATTATCCTTCTGGAGGCCTTCCCCCTCATAGCCCTGACCTCACGGGTTATCGCTGAAATGTTAAGTGGCCCCCTCAACGCCAACGCCTGAATTATGCACCGTGAGATCTCATCCCTCCTTATCGCCGCATCTTTCAAGATGCGTTCAGCCGCCCTAATTCTAGAAAGGATCTTCAGCGGCTCATTGTAGGCTTTCATGCTCAGACTGAAAAGCCTCGTAAACAATGCAAGCTCCACATACTCAGGATTCTCCATGAGGATCCTTGTGAGATTCTCAAGTCTCCTGATTAACACGTCAAGTCTCTCAGTAATCTTCTCTAATCTATCATTTAAGTCCTTGCCGCTCAAGTCCTACTCCCAATCAAGCTTAAAATATTCTACAATATCCAATTTATCCTTCATCTCTTTTAGATTTTATCTTAGAGAAATGCGGAAATGTGGTCCTGGAGAAGCCCTAAATGTTTATAGGCTCTTGATCTTTAGGGCGTTTCTCATCGCTTTTCCCTTATATTCCCTCGCAACTATCATCGTTGATGTCAGCATTACGCTTGGTATGCTTCTGATGCTCTCGGAGAGGAAATTCTCGAGTTCCTCAAGTTCCTCAACTTTTACCTTTGCGATTATGTCGAATTCCCCGTAGACTATGCTCACATCCATAACCTCATCGAATTCGACTATTTTTCTGCAGACTTCTCTCTCGCTTCCTGAGCTCACCTTCATCATCACGTATGCCTTAACGGCCATCAAATTCACCTTCAAAGCAGACTTATAGGGATAAAATCGAAAACGTAAATTTAATCCTTTCCTTTTTGTCTCTGCAAGATTAAAGATGAAATTAAAATTTATATATAATGTTGTTTATTTTTTGTTGGAGGTAGATCGTTGATGAGTTTTGAGTTTATTGAGCCATTAAAAGAGAAGCCTGAAATTGGAAAGAAAACGTATAAGCGTTCAGTTGCCGAGCGTATATTAAATGAATTCATGAAGTCTGAGGCTAAATACGCTAAAGTTAGCTTTGATAAGATTAAGAATTTCTATAAGTCTCCGGCTTTCGCGAGTAGAGCGTTAGGAAGAGTATCAAAGAGGCTTGGATTAAAGGATAAAATATCTATATATTCGGATGAAAATAACGTTTATCTAGAAAAGATCTAACTGTTTTATATGATTTTCTTAGAGGAATGCCGTGCTATACGGTCTGAAGTTACGAGTAAATATGTTATTTTTCAAAAATTCATAATAAGATAGGTCATAATTTAGAGATGACACGCTCTGGAGTATTGATGTTTTTGAAAGTTAAGGCTTATGAGACAGCCAATAAGGCGAAACGTAGCAAAGCGATATTCACATTTAAATTGGAAGTATTTTTTGGTGTATCTATTGAGATGCTAGGATTAGATGATCAGGGCTATTTAAAGGGTAGCCATACAATTCAATAAGAAATTTTTAGATGGTCGCATGCAGATCTACTTGGTAAAGACTCAATTTTGGTGGGTGATATGCTTTCTTCAAGGGAGCGGGTATTAACGGCTTTAGAGCATGAGGAGCCTGATCGCGTTCCTCTCGACCTAGGTGGAAGCCCGACTACTGGGATGCATGTAAGCACCGTGTATGCTTTACGGCAGGCACTGAGACTCGATCCTCCGGAAACCCCAGTTAAGGTTGTTGAGCCTTTCCAGATGCTGGGTGAGATAGCACCTGACCTTCAGGAGGCTCTAGGAGTAGATGTTGTAGGTTTGAGTAGTAAGACGAATTTTTTCGGCTTTAAAAATGAGGATTGGAAGCCATGGAGATTATTCGATGGCACCCCGGTTCTTGTTCCAGGCAAGTTTAATACGGAGCCGAATGATGATGGAAGCATATACATGTATCCGCAGGGTGATAAGTCAGCTGCTCCATGCGCGAGGATGCCTAGGGGAGGCTTCTACTTCGACGCTTTGGACAGGCAGATAAGGCCGGTTGATTGGGACAATCTAGACGTGAAGGATAATCTTGAGGAGTTCGGGCCTATCTCAAGTGAGGAGTTGGAGTTCTTCCGTCGGGAGGCTGAGCGCTTATACCAAGAGACGGATAAGGCTATACTCGCAAACTTCGGCGGAACAGGCTTTGGGGATATAGCGCTTGTCCCAGCGTTACATCTGAAGGAGCCTAAGGGAATTAGGGGAGTTAAGGAGTGGTATATGTGCCACGTTAGAAGGCCGGGCTTCATCCTAAAAGTGTTTGAAGCTCAATGCGAGATTGGACTGGATAATCTCAGGAAGCTCTATAAGGTAGTCAAGGATAGAGTTACAGTCGTCTTCATTACGGGGACTGATTTCGGAACTCAGAGGGGACCAATAATGTCAATTGCAACATACAGGAAGCTCTACAAGCCATTCCACAAGCGCATAAACGATTGGATACACGAGAATACCATGTGGAGGACATTCATACATTCATGCGGCTCGATCGAGCCGTTAATCCCGGAGTTCATAGATGCCGGATT
>QMXE01000054.1 GCA_003661975.1 Candidatus Bathyarchaeota archaeon | reverse complement strand
GTCTGAGTGTATCTGTCCACTCGCCTCAAGTATCAACCTGAATAGGCAATTTACGTAATCCTCTGTTTGCGTGTATCTTTGCAAGCGTTTGAGGGCTTCATTAAAGATCTCACTGATGATCTCCTCTTTAGCCCTGAGCATTCTATTCTTTGACTCTAGATCGAAAAGGGAGAGCATCTGTCGCTCCTTGACTCTTATTCTTTCTTTTCCATCTCTTATGATAGCATCGTATCTTCTTTCAGCCTCCTCTTTGGCGCGCTCCAGAATCCTTTCAGCCTCAGCCTCAGCTCTTAATATTGTCTTTTCAGCTTCTTTTTCGGCATCTTCTAGGATCTCCTTCGTAATGCTCGTCAATCCTCGCGTTATATTTGACGTTGTATCACCTCCATTAGACTCTAACTCTGAGAACTCTACTTATTAACCGTTGAACCATCGATGTTTCCCTCGCTTTCCTCCCTGGAACCTCTATTATCAGAGAGTTGCTTTTAGAGCGGATCTCATCTAGCTCTTCCTGGATCCGCGATGATAAATCCTCACTTATGAATATGATCTCCCCATTCTTTTCATCTTCTATAATTCGCCTTAAAACCTTAAGGGCTTCATCACTGCTCAGGGCAATCGTGCCCCTAACTCCGATCAGCCGAAAACCTAGTGCTAGATCCTCATCTCCTATTACGTATCCCCTCAACCCTCAGCTCACGAGAAGTTTAAAAGATCATACTGACCTTAATAAGAGTTGCTGAGGAAGCATGCTGATACCGGAGAGGATGAGTAAGGTCTCCATAATCTGCCTTCAGAAAGATTTAGATACGGCACTAAATGCCATAGGAACCTTCGGGTCATTCCACATTGAATATCCGGAAGATGAAAATCACTCCAAAATTATCGAGTCGTTGGAGAGGACATCAGCGAGAATCAACTCTCTCATCAGAAATCTTGAGGTGAAAGAGCCAAGCCTGACATTATTTAGGGCATACAAAAAGGAGAAGATGAGAGTCTACGTTGAGGATTGGCTCCGCCTATCGGAGGATATCCAAAGAGAAGTCTCAGAGATAGAGAGCGAGGTAAATGGGGAACTAAACGAGATAAGGGAGATCGATCTTAGAATTGCGGATCTTCAGGAGAAAAGGAAGATTCTAGGATTGATCAGCAGGTTTAACATTGACCCCAAAGTCGTTGCTGAGCTGCGTTTAATAAGCGTATTCATAGCAACTGTCTCGAGTAGGCACATACTCAATCTCGTCAGGGCATTCTCTAATCTTCCAGCGATCTACCACTTCGAGGAGATAGGCGGTGAAAGAGCCTTTCTATTCGTAGCCTCCATGAAGAGAGACTCTCAAACAGTAAGGAAGATACTTGAGACTTATGACGCCGAGATCCTTCCGATACTCAAGGATATAAAGCTAAAGCCATCCGAGGAGATATTTCGCATCGAAAAGCAACTTGAAGAGCAATATGCAAATAGAGAAGAGGCTCTGAAGAGGCTTCGCATGCTCTCTGAGAAATATGGAGACCGCTTGTTATCCTTAAGAGAGATGCTGTGGAATGCGCAGAACTTTCTTAAGACGAAGTATGCCCTCCAAAAAACTAGGCGGCTGACCAGAATAGTTGGATATACTCCTACATCATCTCTCCGTGAACTCGAAGATCACCTTGAAAGAGCGCTTAACGGTCGATTCATAATCCTCTCGGATGGATGTATGGCGGGCGGCGATCCCCCAACCGTCCTATCCAATCCTAAATTCATTAAGCCATTCGAGATCATCACGAGGCTCTATGGACTGCCAAGCTACGATGAGGTTGATCCAACACCCTTCATTGCAGTTACGTTCCCCTTGATATTTGGCTTAATGTTTGGTGATTTAGGCCATGGCCTCATACTATTTCTCGGTAGTCTTCTCTTCTATTTCATCGTTAAGGCCCCACAAGAGTGGAGGAACTTCTCTAAGATATTAGCTGCGTGCGGCTTAGGAGCAACCTTGACGGGAATACTCTTCGGTGAGGCCTTCGGGAGACACGTGTTCACGCCTTTATGGATGGATCCATTCGAGAATATCGTCTCGTTTCTGATCTTCTCAGTAGTCATAGGCATCGTACATATAATGTCTGGGCTAATATTAAGGATGGTTAACCTAATAATCAGAAGGGAATATATCGATGTCCTAACGGTCTCTCTTCCCAGCATACTCCTCTACGGATTAATAGCATTCTTCCTGATGGATTACAAGTTAAATCTTAATCTCTGGTTCTCAGGTCCCATATATATCGTGGCCGCCGCCTTCGCCCTCCTCATCCTCGGAAAACCCGTAGCAGTCATGCTTTTGAAATCTGGGGATCCCATTAGGGTTTTGGGGGAGAGGATCTTTGAGGGCGGCGAGTTGACGCTGAGCTTCATAAGCAACACGGCATCATACACTAGGATCTTGGCTCTTCTCATGACTCACTGGGCTTTACTCAAATCGATCTATGCAATAAGCGACCTAGTATCTGCGGCTCCATTTCTAGGAGGGATAATTGCGACTCTAATTGTTGTTGGTGGGAACATCTTCGTAATAGCCTTTGAGGGATTAGTCGTCTTCATACATACATTAAGGCTTCACTTCTATGAGTGGTTCTCAAAGTTCTATGAGGGAATGGGAATGGAATTTCAGCCGTTCAAGTATCATCAGAGATTCGTCGAGATCCTCTATTCGAACGTCAGATAAGAAATTGGCTTATATCTTCTGGTTTCCATCCGAATTCTATTCCAGAACTGATAAGTGTCAAATTCTTAACTTCAGCTTCCTTCCTCAATATCACGTCTAGAAGAGAAGAGATAGTGAATGGCTCGGCGATTCGCATCCCATTGATCCTCTTCATAATGAAACTATCAACTTTCCTTTCGAAGGCCATTACTGTCTCTTCAATGCTTCTCTGCTGCGTGAGAAACCTTCCATAGAAAGTCTCTTTAACGGAGTCTAGAATTGAGTCGATGTCTCTGCTTGAGACCATACTTCTTATCTGCCTCTCCGAGAGGAGGTAAAAGCGTCTGGTTATAGCCCAAAATGTTAGGTGCGGAGGGTAATCGAGGAGTTTAGAGCGGATTATGGTGATTATGTTGAAGGTGTCGACTCTCATCCCCGCGAGCATGAGAGCGGCCTTACGATCCGCTTTTGGAAGCGACTTCACGGAATTTAGGAGACTATCATAGTAGGTTCTGTCTAGGGAAAAATCAAAAAATCTAGTTGATCTCGTCTCCTCGTATCTTTTCAATCCCTCAGAGAGGGCTGGCTCATATATAGTATTCCGGAAGGCTTCGATTGCCGAGCTTACGCCGCTGGCCTTGGCGGCTTGGATGAATCTGCCCTTCAAGCCGAGGATCTCATCAACAGATAAATGTAGCATACTCAGGATAGAGTCGTATGAGGCTTCCATGTTTTTCATCTTAATTAGGATCTCGAGATTTTCAACTTCGAGATAGCGTATATAACTCTCTAGCATATCCCTGATCCGCTTGGGAGAATAGGCCAGTATTTTTTTGTGGACTCTTATCATCTCCTCCTTGAATGCATATTGAAGTCTAGCAGCATTTGGCTCTCTGATATCGCTAAGTAGACTCTCATAAGCTGTTCCTCTTAGCTGAGAGGTCATCTCATCTAGACTTCTACATTCAGCGAGGTTTTTAATCCGTCTCTTACCTAGTAGGCGGCTTCGTTCAACACTAGCCTTTATGAGCGCCTGGGAGTATTCTGCTACACGCGTCATGTATGTCCTTCACCTATAAGAGCCTTGAATACCAATTCTATGGCCTTCTTCTCTCTCTTCTTGGCTTTCCTCTTTAACTTTTCGATTTCAGCCATGCATTCTCTAAGGGCGTTTTCTCGTCGCTTCTCCATAGACTCTTCAAATTTTCTCATCAACTTATCTACTTCTCTCTTAGCCTCCTTCTCTGCGTCGAGAATTATCTCTTCAGCTCCTTGACGTGCCAACCTTATTATTTCATCGGCTCTTTCAGATGCTTCCCGGCGGATCCTCTCAGCCTCATCCTCCACCTTCTTCAGTTCCTCAAGGATCCTCTCCATTTCCAACCATCTTCTAAAAAGCAGTATATTCATGGATCTTAAGCTGATATTAAACTTGAGTATTTCGGAGGGTGGACGCATGCTTCAGGGATGAATTTTAAATTTTATTAGTCCATCAGATCTCTCGGTTGAGATTCTCCATCAATCTCGCGATGAAGTGGTAAGGGATGGTTAAGGATTTCAGGCGTCTATGGAAGAATTATATCCTCCAGAGCTTCCTTGCGGCCTTGGCGATGCTTATAGTGCTCTTATTCCTAAGCATAGAGCATGCCGTTATAGTCGCATCTATAGGAGCCACTAGCTTCATAGTCTTCGCGATGCCGAATAGCATAACTGCCAAAGCGAGAAACGTCATCGGCGGCCACATCATCGGCCTTTTATGCGGCTCTTTAAGCACCGTGATTCCTCATCATCCATCCCTGAATGCTATTATATACTCGATAGCCGTTGGACTCTCGATCCTTCTTATGGTCATTACGGATACTGAGCATCCGCCAGCCTCAGGCACCGCATTGGGCGTGGCAATAAAAGGTTTCCATTTGAACGTCGCCATGGCCGTGATCGTAAGTGCATTAACCCTTTCGATGATCCATCACTCGTTCAGACGATACTTGAAGGATCTAGTTTAACGATCGAATGCTACTTTCCTATGCCCATGCAGATCAGCATTATCTGTATTATTGCCGGAATCATCAGGTATCTCCACATTCCAGAGACTGTCTGGTCTATTCGGAATCTGGCAAATATAGCCCTAAGTAGCGAGAGCAGGAATAGTATGGCTATGGTCTTAATGAGAAAGGCTATTATTGGCGGGATGAAGGCTACGTATTGTGCCCCGCCGAGGTATAGTGAGGCTATAAGCGCTGAGGCCAATAGGATCTCCATATCCTTTCCGATTCTGAGTAGGGCTAGCTTTCTCCCGCTGAACTCCGTCTTCCACCCTGCAACTATCTCCGTTTCAGCCTCTGGGATATCGAATGGTACGAAGTCTAGCTCTGCGAGTATGCAGGTTATGATGATTCCGAAGCCTAATGGCTGGAGAAGTATCGTCCACATGCCCCTTGAGATCTGCCATTCCACAATTCCGCTTATGGAGAGGGAGCCCGCTGAGAGGGCTGGACCTATGATCGATATAGCCGCTGGGATCTCATAGCCTATTATTTGAAGAGCGGAGCGTACCCCTCCGATGATGCTGTATGGACTTGCAGATCCATATCCGGACAGGATTATGTTTATGGCTATGAGCGTGAGGATGAACATGAGAAATATTAGGTCGCCATCAAATCTTATAATGGCTTTTTCATCTACAATTGGAATGAGAAGAAGCGCGGTTAGGGGTAGTGCGAAGATGAAAATTGGTGTCAAAGTGAATATTAGCCTATCAGCCGAGTCTGGGACTACATCCTCCTTCGACAGGAGCTTTATGAAGTCGGCTAATGGCTGGAGGATCCCCGATGGACCCGTATATAAGGGGCCGTAGCGATTCTGGATCCTCGCAACAATCTTTCGGTCGATCCACTCGTAAATGAAAGCCAACATGATTAAAAAGAGGAATCCCGGGAATATCAGCAGCTGAAGCAGGATTATAAGCGTATTCTGCGGCATTATGATCTCGCCTCGAAGAGCACATAAAATTACATCTTTAAGGTTCTTTCTGAAATCAGCAGCAGAATAATCGCCATCACAGTTATCAGCGAATATAGCATTGGAAGATAAATTGGAGCACTATATGATATTGCAATCATAAATGCGAAGACATCGAAGATCATGAAGAAGATCGTGAATATGAAGAATCTCTCACAATTTATTCTCGTCTCGCCGATTGGAGGTGGGTCCTCCCCGCATGCATATGGGATTGTTCTTTCAGACCGTTTCTCCACACCTCCAGGGGATATTCTTCCGGCAATAACATAGAGCGAGAGAGCCAAGGCGAATGATGAGATGAAAGCTACGAGAAGAAGCATCAAAGCCGCATCATTCATCTTTATACCTCAGAATTTTCACATTCAAAATTCACGTATAAATCTTTTCTCTACATGTTTATACTTGAAGCCACATTATTGTTTGAGCGAAGCATTACTCAGATGGTCAAGTCGACATTCTTATTGATTCTGAGTGGAATGGCTACTTATGAATGCCGGGAGAAGCATCCGCGATTACCCGCATTTGCATGACACCGGAACAGTGAATTTCCCCAGCTATAGAGGGACTTCATGCTTCAACGATGAGCTCGCTGGCGCCTCAAGGAGTAGAGACCAATTTCTGTAGGCGTCTCAGGACTCCCCTAGAGCGGAGAGCCGAGGGAAAATAAGCGCAAATCTAGCAATAAGGCTTTTAAGTAAGAATTCTTGAGTAACTTAAGATCTTGGAGGGGATGATCCTCAACGACAGGAGAAATAGTTCATCTCTCATTGATGATCCTCGCATTGATCTTGGCGGTCTTAACCGTTGAATTGAAAGACATCTTATATTCGATCCTTAGTTTCTGTGGAATGTGCATCGTTCTTGGAGTGATCTTCTGGATCCTAAATGCGCCATACGTTGCGGTTTTTCAGATGCTTGTGTATGCAGGGGCGATAGTAGCCATGTTCATAGCTGCTGTGATGCTTACGACTAGAAAGGAAAGGCTGGGTTGAGATGAAGGCGGATAGGATATGGCTTGCCGGACTGGCGATCACGATTCTTCTGATAATCCTAACTGTTACTTTCATAGCGGAGAACAGCTTTCCAGCTTTCAAGCTTGCAAGATATGAGTGGAGTGCCGTTAAGGTCTCAGATCGCATGGGAGCTGAAGTTGCAAGCTTCATCTGGAACCACCGTTCCATAGACGTTATCGGCCAGGTAATAGTTCTCTTCGGAGCCGCGGCTGGATGCATACTAATCTTCAGGAGGGAGGGGAATAAGTAAGATGAACATGCTTGACTGCTATGTTATGTTCTCGGCCATCCTCTTCATCATCGGAGTTTACTGCCTCACAACTAAGAGGAATATTATCAGGATGATCTTGGGAATCGAGATCTTAATAAACGCTGCAAACCTGAATTTCATAGTCTTTTCGGCATTCAGAGCGGCGGGATTTATAGATCCATTGGGCCACTCCATCGTTATGGTCTCGGTGGGCCTAGCCGGATGTGTGACGGCAGTTGCATTGGCCATAACCATCCACGCATACAAGCATTACGGCACCATAGACATCAGGAAGCTCAGTCGCCTAAGGGGATGATGGGATGTTCGGCTCAGTCTTGGATGCAATAGTATTCTTTGCATTGACAAATTCAATAGTCGGCTGGGCAACGTTAAAGTTTAATTTTAAGTGGTTATGTGGGGTTTACTCGCTGGCGGGTCTCTCGATTGCAAGCGTCGAACTCTATGAGATCTCAGCTAATGCATTTTCGAGGCCGCTTGAGATACCGCTGAACCCGATGCCATTCGAGTCGTATCTGAGAATTGATGCACTAAGCATATTCATGTCATTAACTTTCATCCTGATCGGATTTTTCGTCACAGCCTACTCGATTAGATTTATAGAGAGTGAAGGTGGAGCCCCACTATATTATACTTCTCTTCTGCTAATGATCGCTGGCATGATAGGCGTTGTCTCGGCAGGAGACTTCTTCACATTCTTCATCTTTTGGGAGCTCATGTGTATATCCTCTTATGTGCTCGTATCCTTTAGGAGGCAGCATTGGGAGCCTGTGGAGGCAGGCATGAAATATCTGATTATGAGCTCCGCTGGAAGCGCCGCCATCCTCTTCGCCCTCTCCCTCCTCTACGGACTGGCGGGAACCCTAGATTTCATTCGATTAGCAGATGCTATGGTAAACTCACGGGACATATGGATCTACGCGATATTAATGCTGACTCTTTTAGGTTTCGGAGTGAAATCGGCCATCGTCCCCCTTCACACGTGGCTTCCAGATGCTTACTCAGCGGCTCCATCCCCCATATCCGCGATCCTATCTGGAGTCGTAACTGAGACTGGAATATACGCTCTCTGCCGCGTCCTCTTAACCATCTTCATCTCGTTAAGGGCTGAGTGGTCGATGATTCTCGCTGTCCTTAGCATCATAACAATGACGTTTGGGAATATAGTTGCCCTGCTCCAAGTCGACCTTAAAAGGCTGCTTGCCTACTCGAGCATAGGTCATATAGGGTATATGCTTGCTGGAGTAGCTACTGGAACACCGCTGGGATTGACTGGAGCTCTCCTCCACATATTCAATCATGCATTAATGAAAGGGAATTCGTTCCTTTGTGCGGGGGCATTCATCTATAGAATTGGGGGGAGAAGATTGGATGAGATCGCTGGTGCCGGAAGGAGAATGCCAGCAACTGCTACGGCTTTGGGGATTTCATTATTCGCATTAACTGGGATGCCTCCTCTCAACGGATTTATAAGTGAATTAACGATCTTCACTTCAACCATCCAGGCGGGTATGGCATGGCTTGGAGTATGCATAATTCTTAACAGCGCGATCTCAGCAGGGTATGTCCTACGGGTCATCCGTGCGCTTCTGCAATCTACAAATGAGGGTGAATCCGCTGACATAAAGGAGGCTCCAATCGTAATGCTACTGCCGATCCTTTTAATGGCTGCTCTCGTATTGCTCTTCGGAGTTTGGCCTGATCCAGCATTGAAACTCGCTATGAAAGCCGCATCTACGCTTGTATTGAAGGGCTAAGAGATGAACTGTCATGCTGGGTGAAGACCTCATTCCATGGCTGTGCTGGATCCTTCCGACGATCGGAGGAGCCCTTGCCCTACTCTTCGATAGAATCAATAGGACCCTAAGGGATTTAACGGCTACGACCCTAGCGCTCATGGGGTGGATAATGGCGATCCTCATGCTTCCGGATCTCTTCGCCATAAGAATGATGGATAAACGTGTCTTCTGGATTACGCTTCCAGGCGGCGCTTCCGTTGGGATGGGAATGCTGGTTGATCCTCTGAGCGTGATCCTAGCGAATGTCGTTGCATTCTTAGGCTTCATAACGCTGGTTTACTCCATCAAGTATATGGAGGATGAGCCTGGACAGGGGAGATTCTGGTTCTTCATGTCCATCTTTATAGGAAGCATGCTCCTACTCGTCTTAGCGGATAATCTAATACTCTTCTT
>QMXE01000053.1 GCA_003661975.1 Candidatus Bathyarchaeota archaeon | reverse complement strand
GCATTTCAGATGCCTATGGAACGACGATAACAATTGGAGGAGAAGAGGAGATTAAGGCATTAATCAACGAGCTTCAAAAAATACTTGAAGAATCCAAGAAGAAAAATGAGTAGCATGAGATGGATCATCGGCACTGCAAAGTCTTTAAATGCAGAAAATTCTTATATTATTTTTAACTTAACTAATTTGGATTGTATGAGGAATGAGACTTGAGCTCCGAGGAGACCTCGACAGTTGAGATTGGAACTATAAGCTTCCCGATTACAGAGGCCTTTCGCTACTGCCTCGAAAGCATACGGAAGAGATTTACTAGGGCTCTTATAACGGCGATCTCGATCCTCCTTGGAATAGCATTTTATGTGACCATTAGGACTATGAATACTATACTGCCGAATATAGGTCAGCCTCCGCCTCAAGCATATCAGATGATGATGGCGGTAATCGCGCTTCTCGTCTGCGGAGTGGGCATAGTAAACTCGATGCTCATGTCAGTCACTGAAAGATACAGGGAGATAGGAACAATCAAATGTCTAGGAGCAACCGACACAAGCGTTCTCGAGATCTTCCTCATAGAAGCATTTCTACTCGGAATCTTCGGAGGAGTAATTGGGGCCTTAATAGGATGGATCGCGGCGATCGGCATATACGGCATTCAATTCGGACTTGCCGGAGTCTTCCCACCTGATAAAATGGGAACAGTCATGATTCAATACTTGAGATATATCGGTGAGGGAATAGGGATCTCAGCGTTCCTAAGCGTCGCTTCAGCGGCTTATCCAGCCTTCTATGCGTCAAGACTGCATCCGGCAGAAGCCCTAAGATATGAGATCTAGAAGGGACGTGTCTCCAAAGAGGGGACGTCAGACCTCTTCAATTTTCACGTTACAATAAGGTTAGCCTAAACAATCTGAATTGAAAAGAGGGGGTTTAGGGCGGTAGATATAGTATATGTATTCTGTTCCCAGCGGGATCAGGATTCTTAAGGAATACTGATTTGTATCCCTTGCCTATCTTCGGCTCCTCAAGTTCTATCCCCATCTTCTTCAGATACTCGCATGCCGCCTCAAAGTTTGAGACTCTAATTGCTATGTGACACTTCTCAGCGCTCGGCTCCTTAATGATCTCTATTCTTCCCGGCCCCCTACCCGAGGCGAAAAAGGATGTTCTGCCTTCCTTCTTCTCGAAGCCAAATATCTTAGCATACCATTCAGCTGTTTCCGCTGCAAGGCCCTCCTCAGAGTATATTCCAACATGCTCAACTCCAAGGAATAGCGGCGTTCCCCTAGCCTCCTGAACCCACCATAGACACTCCTCAACCTTCTTCGTTATAGCCTCAAAGTCTCCTGCCTTAACCAGATCCTTCCTGATAAGCCTTGATCCAATGCCAACAGCCGCCGCTCCAGCCTTTATCCATGCTCCTATACTCTCCCTCGTGGCGTCAACGCCGCCTGTCGGCATGAGCTTAACCCAAGGGCATGGCCCAAGCAAGGCCTTAATGAAGTCCGGCTTCAACCTGCTTCCCGGGAATATCTTGACTATATCGCATCCCATCTCCTCGGCCGCTGAGATCTCAGATGGAGATGCGCATCCGGGAATATACGCTACCTTCCTGCGATTGCAGAGCTTAGCTATCTCAGAATTAAAGATCGGGCCTACTATGAAGTTAGCTCCACAGTTAATGTATAGAGCCGCCGTCGCTGGATCTATGACTGAGCCCACACCTAAGATTACATCCTCAAACTCCCTATTACACCATTTGTTCAATTCTGAGAAGACCTGATAGGCGAAGTCTCCCCTATTAGTGAATTCTATGACTTTTGCTCCTCCATCAGCACATGCCTGAACGATCTTCTTTGCTACTTCAAGATCGCCATGATAGAATATTGGGGTTAATCCGAGCTCAAGTATCCTCCCTATAACCTCATGTCTCATAAACTTCGCCATGGATCGTTCACCTCGAGACTCTTCCCGAGACTATTCCAGCGGCTATCTTCTCAACCTCCTCAACTGAGACTATGTTTGCATCTCCGATTATCGTATGCTTTAAGCATCCGGATGCAACGGCGAAGTTCAATACTCTCTGCAGGTCATCGCCGAATTTGAGGAGTCCATAGATTAATCCGGCGGCGAATGCATCCCCGCCTCCAACCCTATCGACGATATGCGTTATATCATAGGTTGGGGCTGTATAGAAGTTCTTGCCGTCATAGAGAACTCCTGACCATGTATTATGGCTTGCACTTATGCTTCCCCTAAGCGTAATGGCAACTTTGCTTAGATTTGGAAATCTCTTCATTAACTCTTTCGCAACGTAGAGATACTTCTCGGCTTCAACCTTCCCCTTCAGAACGTCTACTCCCGGAGCCTTGATTCCAAAGACCTTCTCAGCGTCCTCCTCGTTTCCAATGGCTATATCAGCATACTTCACGAGTTCACTCATAACTTCACCTGCAGACTTACCCCACTTCCAAAGTTTACTCCTATAGTTAAGGTCGCATGAGACTGTTAAGCCCATCTCCTTAGCCTTCTTGACGGCTTCTAGGCATGTCTCAGCGGCTCCCCTGCTTATGGCGGGGGTTATCCCAGTCCAGTGGAACCAGCATGCATCGGAGAACACCTTTTCCCAATCGATCATGCCCGGCTCTATAGTCGCCATTGATGAGTGAGCGCGATCATAGATCACCTTGCTTCCCCTCTGAACCGCTCCCTTCTCTAGGAAGTATATTCCGAGGCGTTCTCCTCCCCTAATGATCTTATCAACTCCAACTCCGAATTGGCGTAGATAATTGATGCATGCATCGCCTATCTCGTTTTGTGGCAGCCTAGTTACGAAGTCAACTGGAACACCGAAGTTTGCTAGGGCAATGGCGACGTTTGCTTCTCCACCACCGTAAATTGCCTCGAAGGATCTAGCCTGAACTATCCTTAGGTATCCCGGCGGGGAGAGCCGAAGCATTATCTCTCCGAACGTCACAACTTTCTTATCCAAACCGCTCACCAATTGAAATAGTCTTATCCAGAGTTAAAAGTTTATGCTCAACAATAATATCCTAAAAATGAGGTTAGATGGGCGATCCGCCTAGAAGGGATCGCATGATTGGATGAGAATATGCTTTCCCCGGCTACTCAGCCGCCCTTACATAGACTTCTGCCCTAGTCTCGAATCTATCGATGCGTCCATCACGCAGATACGCTATCCTATCGCTGACATCGATCATCTTTAGGTCATGCGTAGCGGCTATGATCGTCACGCCCTTCTCCTTATTCATCTCGCGGAGGAGCGATATGATCTCTAATCCCGTATGTAGATCCAAGTTTCCAGTAGGCTCATCCGCAAGTATTATAACCGGATTATTCGCTAGTGCCCTTGCAATGGCTACTCTCTGCTGCTGACCTCCGCTGAGCTCCATCGGCTTATGATCAAGCCTCTCTCCGAGGCCGACTGCCTCGAGGATCTCGCGAGCCCTTCTCTGACGCTCCTCACGTTCAACACCAGCGAATATCATAGGCAAAGTCACGTTCTCCAAGGCCGTTAGGACGGGTATAAGGTTGAATGTCTGGAATATATAGCCGATCTTTCTACATCTGAGCCAAGCGAGCTCGTAGGCGTCGAGCTTCGCTATGTCCACACCATCAATGAAGACCCTACCCCTGGTAGGCCTATCTATCCCCCCAACCATGTTGAAGAGCGTGGTCTTTCCCGAGCCTGATGGACCCATAATAGAGAGATACTCGCCACGCCTAACCTTCAGGTTAACCCCATCGAGGGCCTTAACGGTTACTGGGCCCATCTGATAATACTTAGCGAGATCCTCAGTTTCAACCACATATTCAAAGCTAATAACTCATTCCCTCCCGTATCACTTTAGATAATTCTGGGCTACTAACTTATAAATCTTGAGAGTCGATCTTGGCCGCTTATCAGGGTATAACATAGCAGTTAATTTAAATAGGTAGCTTGGATGATATTTGTCTCTGTGGCGGGATGAATTATGGATAGGGTTAAGGTTGGCGTTATTGGGGTCGGCGGGATCTTTCGAGGAGCCCATTTACCAGCTTATCTGAACGTTGCTGAGGCTAAGGTGGTGTCTCTCTGTGATGTATCGGAGAGGACGCTGAGGGAATCGGAGAAGCTAATGAAGAAGCTATACCTTGAGAGAGCTGAGGAGGCTGAGAAGGAGGATAAACTCGAACTTTCCCAGCGTCTAAAGGATGATGTGGAATCCCTGAGAACATATAAGGATGCCGAGGAGATGCTCTCAAGGGAGAATCTAGATCTAGTCGATATATGCACTCCAACGAAATTTCATAATTCATTGGCTATTCAAGTTTTGAGTCACGGCGTTAATGTGATGGTTGAGAAGCCCATGGCGAGGACGTATCTTGAGTGCCTCGAGGTTGTAGAGGCAGTTGAGGACAGCGGAAAGATATATCAGCACAATGAGAACTGGCTTTACAGTCCAATATGGTATACGGCCAGAAAATTCATCGAAAGCGGAGTTTTAGGCGAGATTCAACTGACTTTTTTGGCTACGGCTCATGGAGGACCTGAATGGGCATCATGGTTCTGGGATCCGGAGATCGCAGGTGGAGGAGCCCTACTAGATAATGGCGTCCACGCAATAACATGCTCATGGTTTCTAAGTGGATTCGATAGGAAACCTACGGTCGTCAAGGCCGCCGAGCCTTATGGCATATGCATACGAATGAAGACTAGGATCCTGCAGGGGAGGTTTAAGCCATTCGAGGTTGAGGATGACGCTCATGTGATCATCCGATTCGAGGACAAGAACGGCGTTTGGTCTACTGCTCACATTGAAGGTTCATGGTCATATAGGGACTCGCTGGATACCCGCATAATCGGAACTAATGGCATTATGAGGCCAGTTGAGAGGGAGGGGAGAACATTCCTTGAGATTACAGATGCCACTGGAGGGAAGAGAGAGATAGACTTGGGGAAGGTCACTTGGGTTCAGAGCTTCGAGGGTGAGATAAGGAATATGTGCAATTGCGTATTGAATGACGTAAAACCTATATGCGACGAGCATATTGGAGCGGAGACAACGGCCATCGTGCAGGCGGCTTACCTATCACAGAAGAGGGGGATGAAGCCGGTTACACTCGATGAATTCAAGAGATACGCTAAGAGGATCAAGGAAAGAGAGGGGAAGAGAGCATCTGAAGTTCTACTCAGGGAGCTCCTGAAGGGAATTAGTAGAAAATAAAGTCATAGATACCTCGTAATCTTTTTTTGGTAAAGGGCCTCTCTCAAAAGGACGCTCGTCCTTACCCACTCATTTATATCTATTGAGAATCTTCCCCTCATATAGGCTATTGCATCATCCAGATCATCGAATTTTACTGGTTTTCTCCTTAAGGCCTCCCTTACGCTTTCCCTATTTATCCATACGCCAAGCGGAGTTATGAAGCTCGGATGGATCTCCCTCATCGCTACTACTCCAGCCTGTCTTCCCTCCTCCGCTAAGAACTCAGCCACAGCCAATCTCACGGCGTAGTAGCATCCGCCTATAGAGGCGTATGTAGTTCTACCCTTGTATCCCTCCCAGTCCCCGCCCATAGCTATGTCCCTGCCGCTTGGATTCCAGACTGTTCCAGGATACCAGGCTTCTATCCACTCATACCTCCATGAGGAGGGCATCAAGAGTATCAGGAAACGATTTCCCAAGTAATTAAACTCGTAGATTCTATATTCGTTGATCGTATCTTTCCCCTTAACCTCATTCTCGATTAGATTCTTAGAGATTATTGAGTCAACAGCGGTTATGCTCCATCTAGTTGGAACAAGCCTCCTTTGACCCTTCAATCCGAATGCTCCTACACTGAAAGCCCTCTGGATGCTTGAGACCGGAACGCCATTCTTATATAGATCTAAGATTGCATCTTCAGCCTTTAGATCTCCATCGCTATATGCCCTTTCAATTCTGAAGTCTGTCTTTAGGGAATCTATCTCTATGCGCTCTAAGAGCGCTGAGGGACCCATAGGCTGAACCGTGCCGTCGAAGAGAAAACTCCCAGAGGGCTTCTTCCGGAACTTAACCTCAGTATCCACAGGATTTTTTGAGAGGGCTACCTCCAGAGTCTTATTTAGGAACCGCTCATTCTTCCATGGCTTCTTCACATTAACTCTGAACTTTCCACGTATTAGGCTGGTTCTAAAGTTTATTATCTCATCGACTGTTCTTCCAAGCCATCTCTCCGGAAAATCATATAGTGAGGTGTCTCCTATGATAGGTGGGATTAATGGCCCGGCGTAAACGTAGGGATATCCTATGCGTCCAACAAATACTCCGGGGGGAGATGAGCCTGTGATCTCAGCTGATGATACTGCGCTTTGAGTCTTCACGAATGAGTATAACTTTAAAAGCGCTGGGCATCTGGACTTTCCGCATAGTCTTCGGCTTCCCCTGCATATCAGGCAGAGGCTGCCCTCCTCAACATGAATATCCAATCTTGAAGATTCAAGATTTAGATCTCCAGCTGTCCTCTCATTTATTATGTGGTCTATCCAAGGAATTCTCCTCTTAATCTTTTTGATCGATTTCTTGCGTAGAGCGGACTTTACCATTTTCGATCAGCATTAAAACTCAAAGATAAGAATGGAGCGTTCTGCCTATTAATATTACTTTCCTGAGATAAATGAGATCTATTCGCTAATAAGATCCTCATCACCTCATATCTCTTTCCATTCTCAGACGTGACAGTAGATTGATTAGCCTATTGACGTCCTCACCTGTACTCTCGAATTCATCGGCGTATGGGCATAGCTCATCGAACCTCACGGTTCCAGAGGCTTCATCATAGACCAGAGGATACAATCTGCATCCAAGAGGCCTGTAAGGATATATTCTGCAGCCCTCATCTCCAAGAAATACACATTTTCCATTTATGTTTCTTAGTCTCCACTCACCCTCAACTTTAACTGCGAAATCTTCAAGTTTATATCCGAGCCTTAAGATGCGGTTGATATCTGATCTTGTAAGCGGCATCTCAGTCTTAATGCAGCATAGATTGCATCTATGCTGAATGCATGGAATCCCGCTGCTCAATGGATACTTCCTCAATGCGAGTATCCCCTGATAGTCCTATCTGGCATCCCCGTTTTTCAGTGAGCATTATTCTCCCATGACTTGCACGTGAATCCTACGTGATCTTGAGCCATCCATCTCTATGAAGAGTATTGACTGCCACGTTCCCAGCTGCATCCTTCCATTCTCGAGGGGGATCGAGATTCCCGGTTTTATTATACAGTTGAGAATATGCGCATGGGCATTCTGCTCTCTGGTGCTCCATCCATATTTTGCGTTGTGGCGATAATCGCCCTTTAATGGAGCGATCCTCTGAAGGACATCCAAGATATCTTCCCATAGGTCTGTGTCGTGTTCATTTACGGCGATCGCTGCTGTTGAGTGTGGAGCCCAAAGGTTAACAATGCCGTTTTTTATACCGCTTCTCTTAACAACCGCATATACTTCATCTGTTATGTCTATTATTTCAATTCGCTTATTAGTTGATAACGTTATGTCTTCAGAGTAAAAGTTCATCTTCACAATCTCCTCCGGAATTATTCGCTATGAATAATTTCTATCTCACTTTAGAATCTTTCCAGTCTCAATATACCATAAGTATAGGTCCAGCTCTGCCAGGCTTAAACCTGCATCCCTAGATAATCTTCTCAATTCATCCTCGATCTGCAGATACCTCGATTTAGTCATCGTCTTAGGCTTCTTGATTATTCCATAGCGATCAAGCAGGTTGAGTATGTGGAAGTCTATGATCGCAAGGTCGGAGTAGCCGATGTTTCTGAGGAAGTGACTCGCCTCCTTCAATCCAATCCCTCGAATATTCCTGATAAGCCACTCCCGGATCTCTCTGGGATCATTGAGGGATGATATGACATCCTTGATTGAATCGCTATATCTTCTGGCAGCGATTATATATGATGCTCTGCTTCTAGGGAAGCGATGACCCATCTCCCTCAATCTCCTGATCAACTGTGAGGGCGGAAGCGTCAAGAATCCATCATCTATCTCCCTCTGAATCCTAATGCTGCGTTCAGCCGAGTAATTCGCGCATAGGATGCAGAAGCACAGCTCCTTAAAGATCTCGCGGCTTGATTCCCTTCCAAGCCTCTTAAACTCTGAGATCCTCCTATCTACGAGGAGGCTAATTTCGCTCCTCTTTAAGTCCTCAAGCAGCTCAATCAGCCTATCACGTCCGCTCAAGGCATTCAGCCTCCAATCCGCCATTTGCTCTCACATTAGATTTCAACTCGGAGATCATCGTTAAGGAGGCATATAAGGCAGCTCTTTGGATCATAATGCATCTCAATAGCCCTAATAATGACCCCGGCCGAAACCCCTTCTTTGAGCAGACGGGCCATCTCAGGATCTGCTGAGATGTTCGGTTTGAATGCCTCTATGTTTGGCATCGCTGCGATGAATATTATCATTCCCCTCCCACCGTCCTTGACATGCTCAGTGATCTCTCTTATGTGCCTTCTCCCACGCTGTGATGGACAGTCAGGATACATCGCGTATCCGCCTCTCCTTAAGATGGCGCTTTTAACCTCCAAATATACGTCCTCACCATTACAGTCCAGCAGATAATCGATTACGGAATTCTTCAATCTGACGTTTCTTTTTAGAATGCGGCAGGATCTAATCCATGATATCATCTTTGAGGCTATGAGCCCCTCCAAGGCTCGCATTTGAAGATGTGTATCTATGATTGCGGCTGAATCTCCATCCTCAACGGCGAATAATCTACGGTCAGACTTTCTTCTCTCATGTCTAATGCAGAAGCCCCTTTTACCCTCCACTATATAATCGAGGAGCCTGCCCGTATTGCAGATGTATGCTCTCAACACGGCTCCATTCAATAATATCTTGACTACAAATCTGTTCAGCCTCTCCAGTATAATGCACTCCTCTACGTCGTCCAATCTTAGGATATCATTGGCTCCATTACTCATCTCTTATCAGCCAGAATAGATCATATAGGCTGAGTTTGCCCGCAATTCTTATGTATTAACTTAGGGCAGATAAATAAGAGGCTGCCACAGAGATCCCTAAATCTTCTGAGGAACCAAGAGGATGAATGGATGTCTAAGGAAATCCTCAATGTTGATCTCCGCCTGCTCATCTTATCCATGAGCCTACGCAGGATAGTCTCCGGATG
>QMXE01000052.1 GCA_003661975.1 Candidatus Bathyarchaeota archaeon | reverse complement strand
TTCCAAGGCATATGAGCGGATCATGTAAGGCTTGGATTAGAAGTTTAGGCTTTAATATATCTGAGGTTGAGGATACAACCGTAATATCATGTGGAGTAGCAGTCATCGGAGAGCTTTATGGGCCGCCCTATGAGCAGGCTCTAGCCATAAATGTGAAGGACCTAGGATTAATAGTGTTCGTTGGATGCAGCCATCCGGGAGTTGACGAAATAGTTGCTAAAGCCAAAGAGGATTTAAATTCAAAACCATATGCCGTTATTGGAGGCTTCCACCTATCCGGAGCAAGTGAGGAGAAGATGGAAAATATCGCTAAGAACCTCATAAAGATTGGATTGAAAAAGATCTATCCGATACATTGCAGCGGCGGAGCATTCAGAAGGCTTCTCAGAGAAAAATATCCAGTGGTATATGGAGATGGACATGTCGGATTGAGGGTGACGTTCCAAGAGATAAAGGAAGAATATAATTAAGCGTAATCCGGTAGCCACTGAGTCTCTGAGGATTTCAAAATCAGTAAGATAAATAGGGCAGCTGGATCATCGTAGGTAAACTAAACCTCTATATATTATGATTCCAGAAGATTTAGGTTGTATGAAAAGACTTATAGTTGGAGTTGATCCCGGCGTAACAGTTGGGTTGGCAGTTCTATCATTGGATGGTCATCCGCTTCATATTGAGAGTAGAAGAGGATGGAGTTTATCAGATATAGTTAGAAAAATCTCAGAGTTAGGTGAGCCGACGCTGATCTCAAGTGACGTCTCGCCCGCATCGGAATTTCTTGAGCAACTCTCACATAAGTTAAATGCAGTTCTCTATGAGCCTCTTATCTCTATGGGGGCGGATGAGAAGAGGCAGATAGCGAAGGAATACGCTGCCACGTATGGGCTGAAATTAAAGAACAACCATGAAATTGATGCGTTAGCAGCCGCCGTAAAGGCATACAAACATTATGAGAGGAAATTCGAGAATATTAAGTCTCGCGTAAGGGATTTGCCGCTTAAGGTCTCAGCTGAAGACATTAAGGACTTGATCGTTAGGGGTTATTCCCTTAAGCGGGCAATTCAATACCTGCAAGGAACAGACAGATATAAGCCGTCAGTAATATCAAGGAGGCCAATTCCCAGAGAGGAGAGACTGAAGGGTCTCATAGAAGAGTTGCAGAGGAGGCTTGCTAGGGAACGTAAGAGATTGAAGGCCATGCAGGAGGCAAATCGGAAGTTAAGAGCCAAGATAAGGGCGTTAGAGGCTGAGGTTAAGTCTCTTAGGGAGATGGTCAAGGAGATGCAAAGTAGACAATTAATTGAGATAAGACGTGAGAGGGAGTATGCTCTTCTTCTAGACGAGCTCGAAGAGGCCAGAGCTAAGATTAAAGAGTATTCTATAAAGCTCGAGGAGTATAAGCGTCGTTTCGATGAGATGCAGAGGCTCCGTGAACTCGAGAGTAAGGGACGCTTAATACTGCTAAAGCCAATAGAGGCATTTACTGACAGGGGACTGCGTAAGGCATTTCGTCTCTATGGAATTAGAGCCGGAGACTCCGTTCTGCTCTTAGATTCAAGCGGTGGAGGAGCGGCAACCGCCGAGGAATTAGCAAGGAGGGGAATAAAGATCATCGTAACGAAAGGGCAGATGTCTCATAATGCATTAGAAGTCTTTGAGAGATGCATGATACCAGTAGTCTCTTATAATGATATAAAAGTTGAATGGATCGAGGGGCTGCCATACGTTAATCCAGAAGATTTGAGGGAGGCAGCAAGGAGAGCTGAAGAGAAAAATGCATCAATGGCTTATCAGCAATTAAAGGCTATCCTAGAAGATCACAGAAAGAAACATTCTCAGAGATCAGATCTACTTATTGAAGATCCTACTTTCTGAGTGCTCCGCAATATTTCCTTACTGGACATTCCATGCATCTTTTCTTCTTACAATATTCTAGCCTTAACCGCACAAGAGCAGACTCATACGACTCGATCTTCTTCAATCCAAGCATCTCCGCCATCTCCGTGGCGATTTTGGAAGGTTTAGGCTTAGCTTTATCCCAAATTCCACGTAGCTCCCTAAGAAAGATATTGACGCATGTGGGTCCAACCCCCTTAAAATCCATTAATTTTCTCTCTAGATCCTCTGGACTCCTTGCTTTCTCATACAACTTCTCTAGGCTTCCATACTCATCCTTGAGTTTCCTCATTATTTCGAGGAGATTGGAGGCTGTTGAGAAATCATATCTGACATATCCTCCAGAATCAAGTATCTCGACAAGCCTGTTCCATCCGGCCTCAAGTATCTTATCCGGCGAGGTTAGGCCCTCCCTAAGAAATAATTGAAAAGTTCTCTTAGCGATCTCCGAGGATATTCTCTTAGCGAATAGGATCGATGCGAGAAACCACTTGAAGCGATCACTAGGATCTCTCAGATCTAATCCTAACTCTTCAGAGTAGCTCTTAATCTCAGATAGCTTCTCCTCTAAGCTCAATAGATATTCCCCCAAATATTGAGTTAGAGCGGTCAAATTAAAAGATGAAGGAACACTTTTCATCTCTAATTTAATCGCCTAACTTTTATTTTGCAGTCGAGCTTACAGAATCATAGTATCATGCATAAGGATGGAATAGTGGATGAGAGTGGAGATCGAAGATACATACGCTGAAGCCTTCGATGGCTTATACTTCAGAATTTTAGTCACGGCTGATGATGAGGAGACTCTTAGAAGAGCTGCTGAGGATGCAACAGCAACTCCATCAATAGTCATCGGAAGAATTGAGGGTGGAATTGAAAGATACGTAGATGAAAGTGAAACTCCCGATGGCCGTTTAGGAGCAATCCTCCAGTTCTGGGCTGCATTAGATAAGAATAAACCATTAAATGAGGTCGTCGATAAGTTTTACAGGGAATTCTCTTATCGGATACGACAGGACATCCTTGTTAAGCCATTCACGGCGGTCTTTGATCTATGCACCGATCCGATCGGTAAGGTTGATGCAATGGAGCGTATAGGGCACTGCGGAGACGGATATGAATGGACTGAAAGGCTGTATGGTCGGGAAATGATAATCATCCCCATAATGGTTCCAGACTTCAAGATAGAACGCTACTTAGGATATGGCCGCGGAGTAACCGGCGGAAACTTCTGGTATATGTGTGAAACGAAGAAGGCTGTTATAGAGGCCGGAAAGGAAGCCTTAAAGGCTATAGGGAAGATCGAAGGTGTAATCACACCATTTGATATTTGCTCAGCCGGATCAAAGGCTGAAACGAAATTTCCACACATAGGACCCACAACGAATCATCCATACTGCCCATCACTCAAAGATAGGCTTGGAGAAGAGTCTAAAGTTCCGGAAGGAGTCAATTACATCCCTGAGATAGTCATAAATGGCGTAACCATCAAGGCTGTTAAGGAGGCAATGAAGGCCGGCATAGAAGCAGTCTCAAAAGTCGATGGAGTAGTGAAGGTCTCAGCTGGAAATTACGGTGGAAAACTTGGAGATTACAAAATTTTTCTGAGGGAGTTGTTCCTTGAAGTTTGATGTGATCTGTTTTGGAGCGTTAAATGTTGATAGGCTCTACAAGGTGAATCGGATAGCAGCGGCTGACGAGGAAAGTGAGATCTTGGACTTTAAGGAGGCGCCGGGAGGATCAGCAGCAAATACGGCGGTTGGATTGGCTAGGCTTGGCGTAAGAACGGGATTCATTGGAAAGGTATCGGCAGATAGAGAAGGCAGAATGCTCATACGAGCCTTTATAGATGAGGGCGTAAATACAGATGGCATAATAGTTTCAGAGTATGGAAGAAGCGGAATAGTTATAGGCTTCGTTGATGAGAGGGGGGAACGGGCCCTCTACGTCGATCCCGGAGTAAATAGCTCAATAGATTTCAGCGAAATAGACCTGAAATATGCCTCTCAGGCGGACATCATACACTTAACGTCATTCGTCGGGGAGAAGTCATTTCAAGCTCAGAAGAGGCTTGTGGAGGAGTTACCTCAAGTCTCCGTAACTATCGATCCTGGAATGATATATGCCCGAAAGAGATTGGAGGAGCTGGCTCCCCTACTAAGAAGATGCCTAGTATTCTTTCCCAATGAGCATGAGATAAAATTGCTAACTGGAAAAGACTATAGAGAGGGAGCGGAGATCCTGCTTGACATGGGCGTAAAGATAGTTGCTGTAAAGCTAGGCTCTCGAGGATGCTATGTTACGGATGGAGAGAAAAGCCATCTCATCGAGCCATTCAAGATAAAAGTCGTAGATTCCACGGGAGCTGGAGATGCATTCTGCGCTGGCTTTCTATATGGAATAGTAAATAATAGGACTTTGAGGGAGTGCGGGATTCTAGGAAACTTCGTTGCATCTAGAACCTTAACTGAAATGGGAGCGAGAAACGGCCTTCCAAGAAAGAACGATCTCCCGATATGAAATTTCAGGAGAAAAGGCAACCTTTAAATCTCAAGCGATAGAATATTAATTGATTGTGCGTGTCATAAATGGGTTTAATATCCCTCCAGAGAAGGCTAATATCACTGCTCGCTGAAGAATTGAAGGAGTATATTCCCCAATTTGAGCCATACTCAGCCGATTATCAGATGGTCTTATATGCCTCAAAGGATCTGCAGGAATGGATGAAGCATGAGTGGTCTCTAGAAGGAGTCTCATTTTATGAATCACTTGAAAGACTTGTGTGCGAGAGAAGCCATGAATTTCGAGTCTTCCTAAAGCCTTGGGTGAGTAAATGGATAGAGAAATGGAGAGAAAGAGTTAAGCTGATGCATACGCAGCCTAAACTACCAGAGAACGTTCAGAAGAAGATCATGGAAGCAAAGAAGATATATCGGAGATTCGAGTTCGGAAGGGAATTGAAGGCCCTCATAATTAGGAAACTAATTCGCCATGGAGAGATATGCATGCCAAGCTTCATTGCAGAGAATCTCATAATAGAGGAGATCGCGAAACGTATGAAGAATGCAAAGCCAAGCCTAAGCAACATAGAACTTGACCCACTGGACATTTATAGCTCGCTTTCAGAGAGGATCTCTAGGCTCCCAATGGAGAAAGGCCCATTAATATATCTCAGAGTAAAACCACGCGTATTTTAAGAACTTCAAATCTTGGCTTATAAACAAAAAAATTTAAGGAATTTTTATGACTTTAAGTGCACTTCGTTAAACTAAAAAATAGTTGAGGTTTACTCTCAGTAGAGTGTCTTGGGCACCTTGAGCGTCTTATCCGTTTTTTCTAGGCTTTTCTTCCAGTCAGTCTCTATCATGGTCAAGGCTCTTATGGCATCGACGTTCTCAGGTATGACGTTATTCTCGTTTGGGCATGCCAGCACGAGCAGAAGCTCTTTTCCATTAACTACCGTTACAAAGTCTTCCCATATAGCAACGGAATACATGTCTCCTCTTGGAAGTCCTAGGTCACGGCTTATTTCAAAGATCGATGCAAGCCCCTTCACTCCGTCCTCGCTGTTCACAAAGCATATTCTGGGCTCTTCTCTGAGAGCATCAAGAACATCCTCTCTTGTAACTTCCTCTCCCATCTCAATGTCATAGCAGTGAAGATGCATCATATTATGTGAGCCCAAAACTGCAACGCTATAAATGTCCGGCACAGCATCATGTATGACCGTCTTAATGTCAGGCGCATGATGACTTGGAATATGCGATGGAACAACAGTATTCATTATTCCCCTAGTATCGGTTCTAACGGGATCAGTTGCTCTCCGCACCAGAAAGAGCCTAGCCCTGAGTATCTTAAACTTCGTATAGAGCGCATGTAATGTTCTGCATGCCGCTGTAGTATTGCATGAGACGACGCGGCAATACCTATGTCCTCCCTCAGCCATCTTCAAAGCTTCGTCATAATTGCATTGGCAGACGAAGCTCAATCCTGCAACTTCATGTTTCTCTCCGCCCTCAAAGATGGCCTTTACCTCATACTTGTCATAGAGCGCCTCCTTATTCTTTGCTCCAAGCCCTCCCGGCGCACAGTCAATGACGACATCTACAGCTCCCTTCTTAAGCAGATCCTCAAGACTTCCCTGAACATCTATGCCGCCATTCTTCATAGCCTCGATGGCATTCGGATCTGACATGCTACAGTATATGCTGAATCCCTTCTTCTGAGCCATCTTAATGCGCCAATCAGCAACTACATCCGCTATTCCAACGAGCTCCATATCATCCTGCATCTTTACTGCATCTGCAACTCTCTTGCCTATAACGCCATATCCATTCAGAATTACTTTCGGTTTCGCCTTCGCCATTCTATCATCTCCCCATTACATGACTACCAAATAATTGATGAGAGCGTGTATAAAATTCTTTTTATATCAGGCTTAAACGAAAAGTGATTCTTTAAAGGGGATTACTAAAAGCCTTTTAAGCGATCTCTCCACTTTCTTAATTGGATTCATCAATCATGGAGATGAGATATGCATGCCAAGGATCCTAACTCTTGATGATGTAGACGTGAAAGAAAAGACTGTGCTTCTCAGAGTTGACTTTAATTCCCCAGTAGATCCCGAAACAAAGAAGATCCTTGACGATACGAGGATCAAGGCTCATGCTGAAACGACGATCAAGGAGCTCTCCGAGAAAGGAGCGAAGATCATCATCTTAGCACATCAAGGCCGTCCGGGAGAGCCGGATTTCATATCTCTCGAACAGCACACTAAGAGACTGAGTGAGATACTAGGTAAACCCGTAAGATATATTGATGATCTATATGGAGAGGAGGCTAAGAGGGCGATAAGAGAACTAAAGCCCGGAGAGATCATCGTATTAAAGAATACGAGAACCTATCCCTATGAACGGAAATCAAAGCCTCCCGAAGAACATGCAAAATCAGATTTCATTAAGGAGCTAGCTTCAGTTGCGGATCTATTCGTTAATGATGCATTCTCTGCTGCTCACAGGTCACATGCCTCTGTCGTCGGTTTCGCAGCCGTCCTTCCCAGCGTAGCGGGTAGGATCATGGAGAGGGAGCTGAAGGCCCTGGCGAGGGTATTAGAGTCCCCGGAGAAGCCGTGCATCTTCATTCTCGGAGGAGCGAAGGCCGATGATTCGCTTAAGATCTCACAATATGTCCTCGACAATAATATTGCAGATTACGTATTGACTGGTGGAATAACAGGTCATCTCTTCCTAGCTGCTACTGGAGTTGATCTTGGCGGGCCAAACATGGCTCTCCTAGAAAAACAGAAAGTTCTGGATTTAATTCCCGGAATAAAGGAGCTGATGGCAAAGTATCCGGGAAAGATCAAGGTTCCCGTAGACGTGGCCATCGAGGTTGATGGAAGAAGGAAGGAGATCTCAATTAAGGATCTTCCAACGGAATATCCAATCTATGATATTGGAACTGAAACCATCAAGGAGTATAGCAGGATTATAGGAGAAGCGAAGTCTATAGTCGTAAGCGGTCCTCCCGGCGTCTATGAAAGGGAAGAGTTTAGGAAGGGAACGAAAGAAATTTTGGAAGCCGTAGCCAATTCAGAGGCCTTCTCGCTTGTCGGCGGAGGACATACTGTAGCGGCTGTTCAAGAGCTGGGATTGACCGATAAAATGTCATATGTTAGCACGGCCGGCGGGGCTCTCATAGAGTTCCTTATGGGAAGCAAATTACCTGGAGTAGTAGCATTAGAGAAGGCGGCTGAGAGGGCCAAAAAGAGATGATCCCTACTATTTTTTGAATGATACCGTTAAGACTCGAATATAATCTCCGGTGTCAGCGCATCTATCAGTTGCCTCCTCCATCGAATCTAGCAGATCCTTCAGAAGTATAAGTGTCGCTGGATTCAATTTGTCTCCATAATCCAATAGAAGAGACTTTATCTCCAAATATTTCTTGTCAACCCTATTTTCTTCATCCTCAACCCTCTCGGACATTTCTCTGGCTCTAGCATTATCTTCTCCTAGACTCTTAAGGCTCTCCCTTAAAACCGCTGCTGTGCTAACTATACCATGAGCCATATCATGATAGGCATCCCATATCTCCTTTGGAAGATCCTTATTGACGAGGACAAGGATGTTTCTTGCCGAATCCTTTACATGATCAGCAACCTTATCGAGGTTCGTAACGAGCTTCATTATGTCCTCCCTGTCTCTTGGCGGAAGCCTACCCTTAGTTAACTCTTCAAAAACAACTCTTCTAAGGTCGTCTACTTCCTCTTCGGTCTTGAAGAGCCGGGCGATTATAGTCTTGGCTGTCTCGCATTTTCTCTCCGCAACTGCCTCTATGGCCTTCTCAAGATCATTTATCGTGTCTAAAGCAACTATCATCTGTCGATAGGCTATGTCTAAAACCTTATTCATACGCCGCTTCTCAAACCAACGCTCCATTAGAAGAGTCTCCTCTCGCCTATCTCACCGCAACCCTTTTATTCCAAATTAATATTTTAAGGTTGCCCCTTTTTCAAAAGATAGCAAATTCATTCTAGACTTAATTCTCTATGCAATCCACCCTCTGGATATGGGTATACAAGCACATTCTCCGGAGGTATGTTCACCATAACTTTCTCCCCTAACCTTGGGAAGGTCTCTCCTGATCGTATGGTCTTCTTAACGGTGATCTCATTTCCTCCTGGAAGTTCAATGGTCAAGCGCAATAAATTTCCAGAATAGATTGTATTTATTATCCTCCCGGGAAGAGCGTTCTTTCCCATTTCCCTTCCTATGGATACAAACTCCGGCCTAAAGGCGATAACTACTCTTTCGCCGGTCCTTCTACTCTTATCTATGCTTGCAAGCTTCATGTTATCCCCAAGGTCGATTATTGATCCGTTCTCAGCGACTTTGCTGATATCTCCTGTTAGGAAATTGGCTTCGCCGACGAAGTTTGCCGTGAATAATCTCTTCGGCCGCATATAAAGTTCAAGGGGTCTGCCAGCCTCTACAATTCTGCCTTTTCTCATTACTACTACGCGATCTGAGATGGACATGGCTTCTTCTTGGTCATGAGTGACGTGGAGGGCTGTAAGCCCGAGATCCTTAACTATTCTTCTAATCTCGTATCTTAGAACTGTTCTGACTTTAAGGTCTAAGGCGCCAAGCGGCTCGTCAAGTAACAGAAGGCTTGAACGTGACATTAGAGCTCTGGCTACGGCCGTCTTCTGCTGTGTTCCGCCACTT
Source organism: Candidatus Bathyarchaeota archaeon (assembly GCA_003661975.1). Classification (GTDB taxonomy): domain Archaea; phylum Thermoproteota; class Bathyarchaeia; order Bathyarchaeales; family DTEX01; genus B63. Next base: position 138 of record QMXE01000052.1, on the reverse strand, counting down.
AGCTCATCTGGATATGAATCTATTTTCGCAGAGATCTTTATCATCTCGATAGTTTCCCTTGCGAGATCCTCAGCTTCCTCCAGTGGATAACCCTTCACCTTAGGCCCATAGATTATATTATCCCATACAGTCATGTGC
>QMXE01000051.1 GCA_003661975.1 Candidatus Bathyarchaeota archaeon | reverse complement strand
GCTGAGATGGCTGAGAAGCAGGGCTACCCCCACTTCATGCTTAAGGAGATACATGAGCAACCTGAATGCCTCAGGAACACTCTTAGATTGCAGGATAAATACCTCGATTTGATGGCTACATTCCTTGACAGGGCGCGTGAGATCTTCCTTGTTGCCGCTGGAACATCCTATCATGCCTGTCTCGCGGCATCATACATGTTCTCTAAGCTGGCTTATCTCGCAACTCACCCGGTCATCGCCTCTGAGTTCATAGAGCAGGAGGGGATGGCAGTTAATATTAACAGCACGATACTAGCCGTAAGCCAGTCAGGAGAGACCGCTGATACATTAGAGGCAGTTGAGTATGCGAGGCTTAGGGCGGCAACCATACTTGGACTAACAAACGTCGTTGGATCAACGTTAACTAGGGTTTCGAGAGTTTATATCGTTCAGCAGTCTGGCCCGGAGATCGGGGTTGCGGCGACGAAGACATTTACGTCTCAGCTCTCAGTTCTCGCACAGCTAGCCCTTAGGGTTGCGAAGATACGCGGGAAGGTTGGGCATAGGCAGATGGAGGAGATCGAGAGGAAGATGATGGAGGTTCCAGATATCGTTAAGAGGACTATTAAGGAGAATGAGGAGAAGGCTAAGAGAGTCGCAAAGAAGCTTAAAGATAAGAAGATATTCTTCTTTTTGGGTAGGGGAATAAGCTCAGCTACGGCGATGGAGGCAAGATTAAAGCTCATGGAGATAACTTATATTCCGGCGATCGCATATCCAGCCGGTGAGAGCAAGCATGGACCCATAAGCCTAATAGAGCCGGGATTCCCAGTGGTATTCATCTGCCCAAAAGACGAGACGAGAAAGACGATCGTTGGGAATATCATGGAGATGAAGGCTAGAGGCGCGATGATCATATCGGTCATAGAGAAGGGAGATGAAGAGATCAAGAAGTTATCTGATGAGTACTTTGAGATTCCGGGCAGCCTGCCTGAAGTCTTATCGCCCATAGCCTTTATAGTTCCACTCCAGCTACTTGCATACTATATTGCGGTCGAGAAGGGGCTTGATCCGGATAAGCCCCGCAACTTAGCGAAGAGCGTCACCGTCAAATAAACATAAAATTTTAATCGTCCATGCGGAAGCTGCCTTGCATCTCCATTTTCCTCATATTATTCCCATCGAAGTATCTTCTTTCCGTAGAATAGTTCTGGCAGAAGTAGGAAGCCCGAGAGTGCTATAGAGCCTACTAGGAGCCACTGCTGGAGATTAAGCGGCACGGTTCCGAACATGACTTGTAAGAATGGAACATATAAAAGCGCAACTGTGCCTAAGATCGAAGCGACCTCCGAGATGAGTAGGAACTTATTTGACGTCCAGCTCAGCCTAAATGCGCATTTCGTTTCCGACCTGCAATTCCAGACGATTATGAGCTCACGTAATGTCGCCTGTGTGAAGCACATTGACCTCGCGAGGGCCAGTCTCTCAGCCTCATCCAATCCCCAAGCTAGGAATCCATACTTATATACGAGTATGAAGATCGCTGTTGTTCCAACATATTGGCATATAAAGGACAGTATGATCTGAAGCAGTCTGCCGTGTAATATTCCCTGCTTTGGATCTCGCGGAGGCCGTGCCATTACATCTTCTAGTGGCGGATCAAAGCTTAAGGCGGTTGCGGGACCTCCGTCTGTTGCCAGGTTTATCCATAGTATCATTGCGGCGGTTAATGGCAGGGGCATTCCGAGGAAAGCGAATGTCGCGATGACCGCTAGTTCATCAAAGTTTGATCGCATGAGGAAGAAGGCGAATTTTCGGATGTTATCGTATATTATTCTTCCATGCTTAACGGCGTTGACTATCGTGGCAAAGTTGTCATCCAGCAGTATCATGTCTGCGGATTCCTTCGTTACGTCAGTGCCTGTTATTCCCATTGCAACTCCTATATCAGCCTCCTTCAGGGCTGGGGCATCATTAACTCCGTCGCCGGTCATCGCTACGATGTGACCCTTCTTCTTCAGTGCCCTTACGATTCGGAGCTTATGCTCAGGAGAGACCCTCGCATACACTCTGACATCCTCAACTATCCTCTCGAATTCCTCATCGCTCATTCTGTCTAGCTCTTCACCCGTCAGGACAAGGTCGCCCTCGTCCTCTATGATACCGATCTCCTTTGCGACTGCAGTCGCCGTTAACTTGTGATCTCCTGTGATCATAACGGTTCTAATTCCAGCCTTTCTGCAGAGTTGATTTGCTTCTATCGCTTCTTCCCTTGGAGGATCTATCATGCCCATGAGGCCTACGAAGACGAGGTTATTCTCTACATCTTCGGTGTACTGCCTTGCTTTCGGCAGTCTTCGATAGGCAAAGGCGAGCACACGCAATGCGTTCTTAGCGAATTCCTCGTTTATCTGCAGTATCCGCATTCTCCCGTATTCTGTTAACTGCTTTTCTTTTCCGTCTTCGTAGATCCTGCTGCAGCGCTTAAGGATTATCTCTGGAGCTCCCTTTATGTAAGCGTGAATCTCTCCGTTTGGGGCTGAATGGATAGTTGTCATTCGCTTCCTTTCTGAACTGAATGGTATCTCACTTATGCGTGGATATTCTTCATCAAGTTTCTCCGGCTTCAATCCTGCCTTGCAGGCGGCTACAACTAGTGCTCCTTCGGTTGGATCTCCTGTGATCCTCCAGTGACCCCCGTCATTCTCGAGTCGAGAATTATTACATAATGTGGCTATCCTTAAGAGTAGTGATAAGGCCTCATCATCTTTTGGATCAAGCGGGTCTCCATTTAGGATGAATTCTCCCTTAGGCTCGTATCCTGAGCCTGTAACCTCAATGGTTCTGTTTCCGCAGTATATTCTACGAACGGTCATCTCGCCTTTAGTTAGCGTTCCAGTCTTATCGGAGCATATTACTGTTGTTGAGCCAAGCGTCTCTGCCGCGGCTAATCTCCTAATAACGGCGTTATGCTTGGCTAGTTCACGGGCTCCTAAAGCAAGGGCTATCGTGACTATTGCCGGCAGCCCCTCCGGGACGGCTGAGACGGCTAGGGCAACAACCGTCATGAAATACTCTATTAGATTTTCAGGTTCTAGGGCCGCTGGCTCTCGGATTAGCTCAAGGACAAAAATGACCGCGCAGACAAAGACTATGAATTTCGTCAGATTCTTTGCGAATCTGTTAAGTTTGACCTTAAGTGGGGGAGGCTTCTCTTCGGCCTCCTGGATCATACCCGCTATCCTTCCGAACTCCGTGTTCATTCCAGTCGCTGTTACAACGGCCTTTCCCCTGCCGTAAATTACATGCGTTCCCATGAAGACCATGCATTTCCTGTCGCCTATCGGCGCATCTTCCCTTACGGGATTTATGTGCTTCTCGACTGGTGTTGATTCACCTGTCAGAACGGCTTCATTGGTTTGGAGCTCAATGGCCTCTATGACCCTGCCGTCAGCGGCTATTCTATCTCCGGATTCTAGGAGGAGGATATCTCCTGGAACAACATACTCTGCGGGTATAACTGTTTCCCTTCCGTCGCGAAGAACCCTAGCTCTTGGAGCCGCATACTCCTTTAATGCCTCCATGGCTCTTTCTGATCGGTATTCCTGAACGAAGCCTACTGTTGCGTTGAGTAATACTATGACGGCTATTGTTATTGCATCGGCGTAGTCCTCAAGTGTAGCCTCAGCCCCCTTCACATATGCGGATAGAAGCGATATGACTATCGCCGCTAGAAGCATTAAGACGAATACATCCTTAAATTGGCGGAGGAAGATTTGGAGCGGACCTACCCTCTTCTTCTCGGCTAAGACGTTAAGGCCATACTCCCTCAGTCTCCTATTAGCCTCTTCACTACTCAAACCATTCGGGTCTGTATTGAGGAAACGTAGGACCTCGTCGACTTCCTTTGCGTGAAAGGCCTCCGCCACGATGTCCGTCCCCTTCAATTCGGATGTCTCTACATGCCCAGCTGTTTTTAGAAGATTCATAATAGAAGTCTTTATTATTATTTGTGGTCTTGCCTTTCAGTCTTCTCTCACATGATGGAGTAAACATCCACTAAGGAGATTACTCCCAGATTTTTGAGGAAAAATTTTGGGACTATTATTCGTATGTGTTCACTTTCAGCCTTAACTTATGCTTGGCGTTATATTCTCAGCCAGAGTAGCACTCCGATTATTAGCCCGTATATTCCTAGTGCCTCAGCCAGCGCTACTATAATGAAGTTCTTAAAGAATGTCTCGGGTTTTTCCGTCGCTGCACTTATTGTAGCCGCCCCTGCACTCGCTATTCCTATTCCCGCCCCTAAACAGGCCAAGCCGACTGCAAGTCCAGCTCCGATGGCGAGCAGCCCCTTCTCTCCAAATGAACCTTCGGTTTCTGGCCTATATACTCCTGCTTTACCAGTACTTGTAGGTAAGGCTGCTATTGAGATTATTCCGATAGATGTCACTCCCACCATGAATAGACATAAGAGCAGAAGGATTACTCTTCTTTTAACGTTCAATCTTTTCACCTGCATTTTGAATTTCTTAATCATTTCTTCTCCCTCTTATCAATTACCTTTTTGTTTAGTTCCTCTTCTGTTTCCCTTCCGACCTCTTCAACCTCATCTTCGAGGACATTTATCTTCTCATTTATCTCCTTCAGTTCTTCCTCTGCTATCTTCTTCAGATTATGCTTGATCTCTTCGCATTCCTTCTCGATCTCTTTTATTCCCATTTGACCTCACTCTACCTTATAACTAGAACCGGGCATGGCGCATACTCTATTACCCTTTCAGCAACGCTTCCTATGAGGATTCTATTCATTCCTCTCCTCCCCTTTGAACCCATCACTATGATATCTACGCCAAGCGATTCTGCGTGGCGAACTATCTGGTCGTGTGGCTCCCCTTCAACTAGAATAGATGTTGCTTTTAAACCTTCCCTTTTCGCCGAATTAACAATATAGTTTAGGCATCTCTCAGCTTTCCTTTTGATCTCTTCCTCTAATTCCCGTCTCTCATGAACCTTTGAGATCTCTTCTAGTATCACCCTATCGATCACATATATTGCTACTATTTGCGAATTGAATTGCTTAGCCAGCCTTATTGCGAAGTCGGATGCCCGCATGGATGAATCTGAACCATCCGTTGGAACAAGAATCTTTCTTATGAACTTGTCCTCAGCCATACGTGACTCTCCTCCTCATTAAAACGCTTTTAATCTTCTTCATCCTCACGAACTCTTCCCTCTCCCTCTCCTCAAGCATCATCTCCATATTCTTGATTATCTGCCTATATCTGGGAATATGTATATGCTTTAATGCATTTATTCTTCTCTGCGTATTCTCAACGGCATCTGCTATTCTACGGACGGACTCTTCCAGCTCCGCTAATTCACAGATCAAATCTAATGATTCATAAAGCCTCTTAAACGCTGAGTCGAGGTAGATGTTCGTTCCTAGAAATCCATAGTCCGGCTGCGGCCTCTCTCCCTTCAGCTTGACCCTGGGAATTGAGACTCCCATTATGCTTCGATAGTCGATGGAGAATTCCATTGGTATATTCGTTGACTCAGCGATCTTTTCGAGTCTTTCAACACCTAAGTGAATTGCCGCCTTCTCGATGTATGAGAAGGCCTCATTTAATGCCTTGCTCAGCTCCATCCTCACCCTCTGGAGATCATAGGCGAAGTTTCTAAGTTCAACCATAAGGACATCTCTTTTCCTCTCTAGGATCTCGCGGCCGGACTCGGCTAGTTGTAGGCTCCTCTTAAACCTTAATAGGTTCATGCGGGTCGGCGCGATTCTAGACATGAAGTTCACGTCCTCAAATACTTATCTAGATATTCTCTATGTATCCTCGTTAATTCCTCCCTTGGAAGTATGGAGAGTAGATCCCAAGCTATCTCGAGGGTCTTCTCGATGGATCTATCTTCGTCAACACCCTGATTTATGAATCTCATCTCGAATTCGTCTCCGAAGCGGAGATACGCCCTATCTCTTTGTGAGAGAGCTTCCTCCCCCATTATCGAGGCAAGTGATCTCAATTCATTGCATTCCGCGTAGGCCGCGTATAATTGGCTTGCAACGTCAGCGTGATCCTCTCTCGTCTTTCCCTTTCCTATGCCGTCCTTCATAAGCCTTGAGAGACTTATTAGGACGTTAACGGGAGGGTAAACTCCGCGATTATACAGTTCCCTATCTAATACTATCTGCCCCTCAGTTATGTAGCCCGTCAAATCCGGGATTGGATGTGTGATATCATCATTCGGCATGGTTAATATTGGCATTTGAGTAAGAGAGCCGTTCTTGCCGTGAATCCTTCCAGCACGCTCATATATGCTCGCCAAGTCGCTATACATATATCCCGGATATCCCTTCCTGCTCGGAACCTCCTCAAGTGAGGCGCTTATCTCCCTAAGCGCCTCGCAGTAGCTCGTCATATCCGTTAAGATAACTAGGACATGAGCCTCCTGCTCGAATGCCAAGTATTCAGCCAATGTCAGAGCAGTTCTGGGAGTTATTATTCTCTCCATTACTGGATCCTCCGCTAAGTTAATGAACATCGCCGTCCTCTTTAGGGCTCCTCCCTCCTCGAATCTTCTTCTGAAGAAGACTGCCTCATCATGTTTTATTCCCATAGCCGCGAAGACTATATAGAAGTCTTCCTCTCCGCCGATCTCAGCCTGTCTGGCTATTTGAGCCGCCAAGAGATTATGTGGGAGACCAGCCGCCGAGAATATCGGGAGCTTCTGCCCGCGAACTAGGGAGCACATACAGTCTATCACTGAGATCCCAGTCTGTATGAAGTCTCTTGGATACTCCCTTGCTACTGGATTCAGCGGGCTTCCATTTACATCCCTTAGATCCTCCGCGATCGGTTTTGGATTTCCATCTATAGGCTCGGCTAGACTATTCATTACTCTTCCAAGCATATCCATTGAGACTGGAACCTTCAGCGGCTCTCCTAAAAATCGAACTCTGGTCTCAGAGAGAGATAATCCTTCAGTTCCCTCGAAGACCTGAACTATGGCCTTTCCCCTTTCAACCTCTAGAACCCTACCCTTCCTAACCTCTCCAGATGGAGTTATGACTTCAACTACCTCGTCAAAACCAACTCCGGAGACCCCGTCAACAACTATTATTGGACCTGAAATCCTTGAGACTCCGAGGTATTCAGGCTTAACTATGCTCATCCCATTCACCTCAGGGACTTCTCCAGTTCGGAAAGAGAAGCCTTAACGCGGAGATATAATTCATCGAGCAACTCGATTTTATCATTCGGAATCTCGCTTTTCATCCTCATTATATCAGAGATTAAGGGGATCTGAGTGATCTTGAAGATTGGAACTCCCATCTCGATTATCTTCTGGGCGCCGTAATAAAAGTCTATTATTATCTTCAGCATCTTAAATTGCTTTATCGGAGCCGAATATGTATCTATTGGATCTAAGGCGTTCTGCTGTAGGAATGCCACTCTGAGTATCCTAGCCACCTCGAGGATCAATCTTTCTCTGTCAGGGAGAGCTTCAGGTCCAACGAGCTTAACGATCTCCTTCAATTCATCTTCACGCTGTAGTATCCTCATAGCCTCACTCCTATATCTCCGCCACTCCTTATCCACATTTTCAATCCACCACTCCGAAACCTCATCCACATACTCTGAGTAGCTTTGGATCCAGTTGATGGCGGGGTAGTGGCGTGCATCCGCCAACTCCTTATCTAAAGCCCAGAACGCCCTAGTGAAACGTTTTGTATGCGTAGTAACAGGCTCTGAAAAGTCTCCTCCGGGAGGGGAAACTGCACCTATAATGCTCAATGAGCCGATTCGACTCTCTGAGCCAAGCGTCTCCACAACCCCCGCTCTCTCATAGAACTCTCCAAGCCTAGTTGGGAGGTAAGATGGATATCCCTCCTCCGCCGGCATTTCCTCAAGGCGCCCTGAGATCTCCCTTAGGGCTTCAGCCCATCGGCTTGTCGAGTCAGCCATTAATGCGACATGATATCCCATGTCTCGGTAGTATTCGCCTATTGTTACGCCAGTGTATATGCTGGCCTCCCTAGCAGAGACTGGCATGTTGCTTGTATTAGCGATCAGTATGGTCCTCTCCATCAGCGACCTTCCGCTTCTGGGATCAACCAGCTTGGGGAATGATAATAGTATATCGACCATCTCATTCCCCCTCTCCCCGCATCCAACATAAATTATGACATCGGCATCTGACCATTTGGCAAGTTGTTGTTGAGTAATCGTCTTTCCAGTTCCAAATCCGCCGGGTATAGATGCCGTTCCCCCCTTAGCGATTGGAAAGAAAGTATCGATCACTCTCTGGCCTGTTATCAGCGGGATCTTGGGCGTCAGCCTCCTCTTGTATGGTCTTGGACGCCGCACAGGCCACGTATGAAACATCCTTATGATTCTAGTTTCATCTCCCATTCTCACTTTAGCGATCCATTCCTCAACTGTATATTCGCCCTCATCAGCAATCTCTGAGATTTTTCCCTGAATATTCGGCGGGACCAATATCCTATGCTCGATTAGCCCCGACTCCTCGACCACTCCGATGATATCTCCTCCATAAACCGCATCATTGACCTTAACCTTAGGAGTGAAATGCCATTTTTTATCTCTAGGGAGAGCCGGAACATTTATTCCGCGTCTTATGAATACGCCTGCCCTCTCCGCCAAGACCTGAAGTGGCCTCTGAGTTCCATCGAAGATATTTCCGATGAGCCCTGGCCCCAACTCAACCGATAGGGGCTTCCCGGTTCCCTTAACCTCCTCTCCAGGTCTTAATCCGCTGGTACTCTCATAAACCTGGATAACAGCGTGATCCTTCTCTATCCGAATGACCTCTCCTCTGAGATTCTCCTTACCGACCGTCACCATCTCATGCATTTGGGCCCCCGTCATCCCCTCGGCTTCCACAACCGGCCCGCTTATGCGAACGATAACTCCCCTCACTGGGATCTCTCATTCCCCCCTCCAAAGAGGATCTCAGCAACTCTCACTCGGAGAGAATCCCTCAGCAACCTCAATCTATTCTCGAATGTATTATCAATGACTATCCTTCCATCAGGGGTCATTACGATAACCCCTCCGATGCTATCGGCGGCATCTTTGGACTTAATGAGCTTTATTCCCATCTTTCTAGAGAACTCGTTAAGTTTCTCCTCTGTTAGTATCTTGGAGTCTCTCTCATTAAGCCTTATTATCAGCGTGTCTGAGTGTATCTGTCCACTCGCCTCAAGTATCAACCTGAATAGGCAATTTACGTAATCCTCTGTTTGCGTGTATCTTTGCAAGCGTTTGAGGGCTTCATTAAAGATCTCACTGATGATCTC
>QMXE01000050.1 GCA_003661975.1 Candidatus Bathyarchaeota archaeon | reverse complement strand
TTTTCCTCTAATAGTCCCTCTCTTATCCATCCCCTAGCTATCCAAAGGAAATAGAGCGAAGGGAAGATTAGTATTGCGAGTGAGCCTCCCCCTACTGAGGTGGGGCTTCCAGCGTTCGGCTGGGACTTTACGCCTCCAGTCACATCTGCCAGTTCAGGGGCTCACAGCTCCCCCATCCCATAGAGCTCATTACCCTATGGGCTATTGACGCTTCCAATTCTCGGGGTGGATGCCCCGTCATCGGCAACATGCCACACTCAAAATTTGCCAGTTACACATCTAAGCCTTTACCGCAATTCACCTCCCCACTAAAGCAGGGAGTTTTCTTGCGGTAATTTTATAATGGATTCAACCTTAATGCCCCGGTCAGAGAAGCGGCAAAGAAGAATATTCCGATGCAAGATTCGCGATTATATGCGCTGTAGGAGACCGTGATTGGGCTTCTCTTCCATTATATATCTCCTCTCAGAATCCCCTGGGGGATCTCTTAGGAATCAAAAACCATTAAAGATTCATGCTGATTAACTTTGACGCCCCGAAACTAACTTTTTAAAGTCATCTTCTCCCTCGGCATATCCCGATGCAATGAGTATATCTCCCGCCTTGATTCGCGTTGTAGGCTTAGGCCTTATCCACTTCTTCCCTCTTTTTATTGCTAGTATCCACATGCCAGTTTCATCTGCTATCCTCGCCTCCTTGATTGTCTTGCCGTTAAGAATGGACTTCTCGGAGACCTTGGCTGAAGTCACTGTTTCCTCGGCCTCCTCAACTGCAAGCCTCAATATTGGATGGGGCTTAAGTCCACGGAGAACTATCTCGCCCATCTTGGCGGCTGCATCCGCGATCTCCTCTGTAACCACGCCAAGCCTGATCAACCCAAGAAAATCCCTTGATTCTTCTGGGCCGAATCCACTTGAGAGAACGAGTAGTTCAAATTTTGTATGCAGATCATCTATGTGCTCCTCTAACTCCTGAACTTCACGTGCAAGCTCCGGGCTGTTCAGGATTATCGAGGAGTATGCGAGATCAAGCATGAGCTCTGATGTATCCTTCAACTCTACAAGCGCATCAACTATCTTTTGGAAATGCTTCTCATCCAACAGTATTAGTCCTCCAGTCTTCTCGATATTCCCTCCGCAAGCCTCCCGAGCTCCTCGATTCCGGAGGGGGCGCCTCTCGCTATTAAAATGTCGCCCTCAAGTATCTTGTCTCCGCCCTTAGGATCAATTATCCAATCGTTTCCTCTGCGGATAGCTATTATATCGACGCCTATCCTCGAGGCTAACCTAAGCTCTTTGAGGCTCTTACCCGAGAGGATCGAGTCTCGCTTAACGACGAATCTTCCAAGCTGCTCCTCAACTCTCTTGAATGCCTCCCTAACGGCGGGATGTATTCCTATTCCGTGAAGAACTAAATATGCTATGTCCGCGGCTGCATCGGATATCTTATCAGCTGCGCTTGAGACAAGGGAGACCCCAAGCAGATCCTTCGCGTCCTCAGCGTCCCTAGCCGCTATCATCACGTTCATCTTCAGAAGCAATGCGAGGTTATCGACCTTCCTCTCGAGCTCCAGAACGTCCCTCGCCAGTTCAGCATTATTGAAGAGAGCTGAGGAATATGCTAAGTCGATCATCAGCTCTGAAAGATCCTTCATCTCGACAAGCAATGTCCTAACGGGGATCGGCTTATACTCGATCTCTTCCCATTCATCCATGAAGCTTAGGACGCTCCACTATATTCTTCATTAAGCCGAATATTTTAACATTTACCCCTCAAATTTCCCGCTGTAAATCTTAAAAGAGAAAACTAGTTATTACAGCATATGATTACCAAAGTGACCTAAGATGTTACGTTTAAACAATGCGATAATCGAGGATACTTATGCTGAACTCTTCAATATGTGGGTTGGGAGGGTCATAATCACAGCTGAGAATGAGAAGTGGAGTGGAATAGCCGCTGAAGTAGCAACGGGATTTGCATCATCGATTATAGGATCTCCAGCTGAGGCTGGCATAGAGGGAGATGTCAGCCCGGATGAGACCCCGGATGGGAGGGTTGGAAAGATAATTCAGATATACCATCACAGTAGGTCAGAGTTGAAGAAGCAGATGATAGGTAGGATCGGCCAGTGCATAATGACTTGTCCAACAACAGCCGCTTTTGATGGACTTCCAAAAGCCGCTAGAAGATTAAAGGTTGGTAGGAGCTTAAGGCTCTTCGGTGATGGATTCCAAGAGAGGGATGAGTTATCCGGAAGGAGAATCTGGCGCATACCAGTCATGGAAGGAGAATTCATAGTTGAGGATAGCTTCGGAGTCATGAAGGGAGTGGCGGGAGGAAACTTTCTGATATTCTCAAGGACTTTAAGAGGTGGTTTAGAAGCGGCTGAAAGAGCAGTTAAAGCCATTAGGAGAGATGTTAAATATGTTATCTTGCCCTTTCCCGGCGGGGTATGTAGGTCAGGCTCGAAGGTCGGCTCAATAAAGTATAAGCTTCCAGCCTCAACGAATCATCCATTCTGTCCAAGCTTGAGAGAGAAGATATCAGAAAGCAGGGTTCCGGAGGATGTTAACTGCATCTATGAGATAGTGATAAATGGCCTCGACTTAGAGAGCGTAAAAGAGGCGATGAGAAAGGGCATAAGAGCCGCCGTCGAGATTCCCGATGTTGTGAGGATATCCGCTGGTAACTACGGCGGAAAGATAGGGCCAATGAAGATCTTCCTGCATGATATTTTAGAGTAAAGATGAGGCTTATACTGTTCTTAATCTTCTTCTAACAGCGGGATTCCTCTCCGCAAGCTCTTTAAGAACCAATTCGAATGTCTCATTGGATGCTAGTCTCCTCTCGATGAATAGGCCTGTCCTTCCAATCTTATCTCTTCGAGTTAAGGTTCTAACCCTATCAAGAACCGTCTCGATTGATATTCCAAGGAGCTTTGCAACTTCACCCTCACGTCCTAAAATGCTACTCTCGATATGCCCATCCTCAGTCGGCTCTATTAGCATGAGACGCTTATCCACTCCTGGAACTCTGACTCCCCGCCTGAGCATTTCTAATGTCGCTTCGCCTCCAAACTTATAGAATTCTCTCTCCGTCTTTCTAAGCTTCGATAGGGGGAAGGAGACTGATCTCCTCTCGTCGATTCCTATATACGCCTTTATCGAGTATGTCGGAGTAGCCTGGACGAGGATACGCTCTGAGATGGAGATTCCAGCTCTCTCCAATGCCGTCTCAACGAGGAATGATGGAATCACATCTGGAATGAATATGTCTATGTCACTCTTCTCAGTCACGTCTCCCCGTGCGATGCTTCCATGGACAATCGAGAATATATGCATGGAGTTTAGGGCATCCATCAGCTCAATAGCCTCGGCTCTTAATTGATTAAGTAGTCTCCAACGCTTCTCATCATAAATGATCTTCAGCCGCTCATCCCTTAGCATCGGCTTCCTAGCCAATCTGATCTCCAAGAGAATGAAGATTCCCCTGACTTATTATTCTATGCTATCCCTTTCCATCCAAAAGATTTATTGATAGCTCCGTGAACAGCATTTTTGGCGTTAATCTTCTAAAGGAGCAATAAGATGGTTAAGTGTTCTATTTGTAAGCGGAGAGAGGCATTTTATGTGCGTAGATACTCCGGAGAGCGGCTCTGCCGTAAGTGCTTCTCCGAATCTATAGAGAATAAAGTTAGAGCGGTCATAAGCAAATATCAAATGTTTAACTTTAATGATAGGATCGCCGTCGCCGTTTCTGGTGGAAAAGACAGCCTAAATCTACTGCATATCCTCTCGAAGATAGAGAAGGAGTATCCTCAAGCCTCATTATGCGCTATTACCGTTGATGAGGGAATAGGAGATTACCGTGCGGAATCCATCAGAATAGCCTCTGAAAACTGTGAGATGCTCGGCATAGAGCATATAATCGTATCGTTCAAGGAGATATACGGGTACACATTAGATGAGATCGTGAAGAAGACACGGGATAAAGGATTAACTCCATGCGCATATTGTGGGGTATTAAGAAGGAGAGCATTGAATATCGCTGCTGAGGAGGCATCAGCCGATAAGATAGCAACCGCTCATACATTAGATGATGAGATTCAAACATTCCTCTTAAACCTGCTTCATGGAGACACCGTGAAAGCGATATATTCAAGACCTAAATTCGAACGTGAAATCCCAGATTTGATCCCCAGAGTAAAGCCATTCTGTAAGGTTCTTGAACGTGAATCAGCCCTATATGCATATGCGAATCACATAAAATTTCAGGATGAACCATGCCCATATGCCTGTGAAGCCTTTAGAAATGACATACGCATATACCTCAATAGACTCGAGGAGAGGCATCCCGGCGTAAAATACACGCTCTTCAGATCGATTGAAAGGATTAGGAGACTCGCCGCGATCAGATCTGAAAGATCTCCATTGAGACCATGCAAGATCTGCGGAGAGCCGACGACGGATGTGATCTGCCAAGCATGCAGAATACTAAGCGAACTTAAACTGATAAGATATTAGTGGACGGCAGGTCACTGAGGCTCGACGTAAAGTCCCCATCGGCTCCTCCAATCCTCTAACTCATACCCGCACCCCTCTGAGCGCCGAACGTCCAAGCTTAGGTTGCTCCCTCCCGGGCCTGGCCAGGTTCGCTTGGTAGACACGGTTACGTCTCCCCTACAGGAGACGCTCCGTGACCGCCGGCCCCAGAGGACGAGTAATCATCGGTTGAGGATTGGAGGGTGGCCGATGGGCTTTACGCCTCACCTCAGCTTTCGGCCCGTCATATAGAGGGTTTACGGTCGAGGCTTACGCCTCTCAGGGGACCCCTAGCCCCCCGCCTAAGACCTGCCGTCCAATAATATGATAATGCAAAGGATACTATTATAAGGTTTCTTTTGCCGACTGCTCTATTTCTCTCTCATTATCTTCATGAGCAATGGTATGAGATTTGATCCCTTACTTAGCACTCCTAGACTTCCCTTCTTGCATGCCTCCTCCGAGAATCTATTTATGCCATCAGGCTTAACTTTCCCTCCGGCAATGAGCAGTGGAACTGGATCGTCACTATGAGCCTTAAGAATGCATGGAGTCGAATGATCAGCCGTTACGCAGATCAAGTTCTCCTCTAAGTCAATCTTTGATAGAAGAGCTCCAAAGAAGAATTTGTCTATCTGCTCTATTATCTCCACCTTCCTTCTATAATCTCCATCATGACCCGGCTCGTCTGGTCCCTTAATGTGTATGTAGAAGCAATCAAAGGAGCCGTAATTCTCCATTAGTTTCCTGATTCTTATGGCGCTATCAGCCCTTACATCTTTAGTCGGTGGAGGAAGATCTACAAGATGCATCCCAGCCAGCCTTGAGATTCCCCTCTCAACAGGCATGTCGGCTAGACAGGCAAATCTTACGCCATAACGTTCACTTATATTAAAGAACTTTGGAACTTTATTGCCCGCATCCCTTGAGAGTATGACATTCGCCTTTAATTTTCCCTCCGCCTCCCTCCTCCTATTTATTTCATGTCCATCTAAAACCTCATGGCTCTTCTCCGTAAACTCATTTACGAGCGCCGCGGCTCTTCTAGCACCCTCAGTATCCTCAAGTGGAACGGCCTCCTTCAGGATCATCTCAAACTTGGCCTTTGCAACTCCCATGCCCTCAACTCGCTCATAGGCTGGATCGGTATTTGTTATCTCGGCTGAGAGCGGCACATCTTTACTTTTGATAACGAGAACTGCTCTATGGCCGAGTGTATTTTTAAAGTCAAACTCAGCAGGGAAGGATTCGAGCTTAACCTCGCGATTTATAGCCTTAGAGAGCTCAGTTGCCTCCTCAGTCGTGAGCGAACGGCCAACTCTGCGATCTATTATCCTCCTATTCGCACCTAAAGTTGCAAAGTTACATCTTAAGGCGAGATCTCCATCCTTCATATCTAATCCAGCGCCGAAAGCCTCCAATGGCCCTCGGCCAACATGATACTTTGATGGATCATAGCCGAGAATCGAGATCACAGCGACATCGCTTTCCGGAGCTATTCCCTTACCCACAGTATACATTAGGCCGAGTTTCCCCCTGCCTGCGAGCTCATCTAAATTTGGGGTTTCAGCAAATCCCAGTGGAGTTTCACCTTTAAGCTCGCTTATTGGCAGGTCGCCAAGCCCATCTATGACTATATAAAGAAGCTTCAATCCAACCTCACCTCACGCCTTGCAACAATTAATTGAGTTAGACAATATTAGTCTTTACTCAAAACGGAGCGACAACCATACCTTTACAAGTGAATACCTTAATATGCATGATTAAGGATTCTAACTTGTATTCACCGCGATTTGGGGAAGATGATATGCCAGTGTTTAGGCCCGAATCTCTGAGGAGGATATCAGAGGAGATCTTCATAGCCTACGGAGCGACGCCTGAAGAGGCGAGACTTGTATCCGAGTTTCTAGTAAAGGCGAATCTATGCGGCCACGACTCCCACGGAGTAATACGGGTCATTCAGTATGTTAAGGCTATAGAGAAGGGGATATTAAGACCAGGAGCGAAGATCGAGACTACTAAAGAAACGCCGTCAACAGCCCTACTGAATGGAAATTGGGGATTCGGTCAGGTAGTCGCGAAGAAAGCCATGGAACTGGCAATTGAGAAGGCAAAAGAATGTTCAGTCAGCGTCGTCTGCGCCTACAACCTATATCATATAGGTAGACTCGCAGATTATACGATGCTCGCGGCTGAGAGTGACATGATAGGAGTTGCCATGGTTAACTCCACGCCGACCGTAGCCCCTTACGGAGGAAGAGAGGCCATTCTTAGCACAGCGCCGATAAGCTATGCCTTCCCGAAGGGAAGAGAGCACATGCTAGTTCTCGATATAGCTACGAGCATGTGCGCCGAGGGGAAGATCCGAGTGTCCCTTCATAAGGGTGAGAAGATACCGGAGGGATACATAATCGACAAGTATGGAAATCCGAGTACAAATCCGGCTGATCTATATGATGGAGGGGCCCTCCTCCCTTTGGGCGGAGACTTAGCTGGACATAAGGGTTTCGGCCTCGGATTAGTAGTCGAGGTGATGACCGGCATACTGGCTAATGCAAAGTGCGCCTATGAGGTGGGCAAGAAAGGCAACGGAGTCTTCTTCGAGGCAATAAACGTAAAAGACTTCATGCCGATCGAAGAGTTTAAGGATCGCATAGACGCCTTAATACGGAGGATTAAGTCCTCAAAGTTGAGGCCGGGATTTAAAGAGATACTTCTCCCGGGAGAGCCTGAGCTAAGAGCCGAGATGAAACGGCGAGTTGAGGGGATCAATCTTCCAGAGAGAACATGGATTGAGATTAGGAGGATAGCTGAGAAGAAAAACATAAGCATAACTGAACTCATCAATGAAAAGTAAAAGTCTATAGAGAAATTCTGAGCCTTTTAATTCTTTCAATTCCATTGAATACTCATCTAAATGTTTAGGCTTGAGATATCATAATATTGCACGCTATACTTCCATGTTGAAAAAGGATTTAATTTTGACCCTCCCATTCTCTTCAGATTAAACATGAGGATAACCAAGGTAATAGATGATCTCTTAGATTCATTAAGGAAGGAGAGGGAATCTCTCGAGCACATCCTACTCAGCGGAAAGATCTCGCATGGCACCTATAATCTCCTGAATGAGAAGATAGAGAAGGCGATGTCCGCGGCTTCAGATCTCAGGAAGGCCCTTGAAGATGAAGAGGAATTCTGGAAGAGAACCTTGCATGATGGAGCCAGACTATTCGAGACCATTCTAATAGAATTCAGACATAGACTCCTACTTGGCGACATGAATGAAGATGAATATAAACGAAGCGCCGAGATCCTAAGCGACGGGATCTCCTCAATAAAGAAGCAGATAGAATGGAATGGAGAAGAAAGAGAGGAGACCATTATAATGACCTCCCAACAGATAAGGGAGAGATACGCAAATAAATTGGCTGATGTTAAAGGGGGCGACGAAACCTCAAATGAAGCTGTCAAGACAACTAGCACGACTGGAGAGAGTAGAGAAGGGGAGATCCACTGCATGAATCCCTGGAAACCGGAGTGTAGAAACACGGATATAGAGGTAAGCATCTACTATAATGGACGCATGATACCAATATGCCGTAAATGCTGGAGTGAGATCGCAAATAAAGATATTGAATGGTCAAGCATCTAGCAACTTAACCTTTGTGGGCTGCATCCTCTAAATACCTACCTGCCAGATAAATTTTTTCTCCATTATGTTCTGCCGCGTCATCGATGCTTGTAAGATAAAAAGATGTTTGGGGTTTTTCTCGTGTTGTCTTCGGAAGGTACATTCAATATGTCTCGGCATTTTAGGGATATTACATGACCGAGATCAATGGAAAGACGAGGTGACTCTAAAAAATAGACCTTGATGAGGCTCCGCTTAAAGCCAATGAAGAAAGGCGCGGAGCAGAAGGGGATAAGCTGCGTCTCCCTAATGCAACACTCGGGTGTAACAGGCTCAACCGTCACCCGTCAACGAAAGACGAAACATAACCCTCCATTAAACTTATATTATAGGTTTCTTATGCTTATTGAAGGCGAACGGAGATGCGTGGTGGACGCCAAATTCAAGGGTAGATTTCACGGCGTCCCTCGAGACGTATGGAATCGACACCTTATATGCTTACGAGATAATATTTTCGGGGAAGTAATCGGCCATGTTTAAGGAAGTCTCTACAACCGTGAATTTCCCAGAACTTGAACATCGCATAATCAAGTTTTGGTCTGAAACTAAAGCCTTCGAGAAGCTTGTCGAATTGAATAAGGGTAAGCCTAAATGGTCATTCATAGATGGACCAATAACAGCCAATAATCCAATGGGAGTTCATCACGCATGGGGCCGCACCTATAAGGATCTGTTTCAGCGCTTCAAGGCCATGCAGGGCCACGAACTAAGATATCAGAACGGCTTTGACTGCCAGGGATTATGGGTTGAGGTTGAAGTTGAGAAAGAACTTGGATTTAAATCTAAACGCGACATAGAAGCGTATGGAATCGCAGAGTTCGTGAAGAAATGCAAGCAAAGAGCCCTTAGATACGCTGCTAAGCAGGTTGAACAATCCATTAGACTCGGATATTGGATGGACTGGGATAACCCGGAGACCCTTCGCTATCTCGCCAAATGCCTAGAAAAGCCAGACCAGATCGTTACGATCCAAGGCAAGAAGGGGCCTGTGAGAGATACGGCTGAGAGACTCGTAGGCAGATTAGGATCGCCTGAGATAGGCGGCTCATACTTCACCCTCTCAGACGAGAATAACTACATGATATGGGCTCTATTGAAGAAGTGCTATGAGAAAGGATGGATCTATAAGGGCAGAGACGTGATGCCATGGTGTCCAAGATGCTCAACAGCTCTCTCAGAACATGAAATAGTAACGGAGGGATATAGGGAAATTGTCCATCCAGGACTCACAGTTAGATTTCCATTGAAGAATAGGCCTAAAGAATCACTTTTAATATGGACGACCACGCCTTGGACTCTAACATCTAATGTGGCAGCCGCTGTTCATCCAGACTATATCTATGTGAAAGTCAAGTTTGGAGATGAATACTTATATTTGGGCAAGTTTGCATTAGAGAGAACTCTCCCAAGGGGGAGCTACGAGATAGTCGAGGAGTTTACAGGGAAGGATATGGAGGGATGGGCCTATATAGGC
>QMXE01000049.1 GCA_003661975.1 Candidatus Bathyarchaeota archaeon | reverse complement strand
TCTGCCTCCTTCCATCTACTAACTATCGGATGTCCCTTCTCCTTAAGGAAGACCTTTAACTCTTCAACGTTCGATACATCATTCTCTGTTGCGATCTTATCGACTAGATCCTTCGGTATGAAATCCTTAACTCTCTCCTTCGCGCTCTTCGGCATCCAAACTATACGGCTCCATCCTCCATCAGCCTGCAGAAACTTTGGAGATCTCATGTATTCGAATGAGATTCCATGGAATCCATCGACCTGTCTGCCCCCAGCCGCTGAATCTGCTATGACGGAGAATGTTAGGCCATTAACCGTTTTTCCCTTGAAGCCCCTATGGACTATTCCGAGACCATCTACCTCCGGAATGTAGAAGGCAACTGCCTCGAAGCATCCGCATGAGGTATGCGGATATCCGAAGGCCGTATAGAGCCATACTCTCGTAACGGCCCCTGAAGTATTCTTCTTCATCGATTCATTTGCCCCTGTATATTCGCCCTTAACCGGGTCTAAGCATTCGCCCTTCGGAACCTTATATATTGGGCCTTTAGGATCTACTCTTGCAGCGGCTCTTGCATCAAACCAGCTTATAGCCCCGCAGTTTGCATATCTCTGCGGGGTTATAATGCATGCATGTGTCGGAGCGAAGGATTGGCATAGATTGCATCCATAAAACTCCTCGACCTCCTCGTCCTTAAGTCCCCTAGCCCTCGCATCTCTCTCCTCATAGACCTTCAGGGCTATCTCATACATCTCATCGACCTTCTCCTTCTCTGTAATGAAAGTTATGCTTATCTTCTCTATGAATGGAAGTTCGCTCTTAAATAGCCTATAAAGAACCTTTCCGATTATCTCGAAGGAGTTCAGTCCCTTCTTGTATGACTTCTCACTTATCCTCACCCAAATATCGTATCTCTGATTCACATGCATTACTCCCTCAATGTAATTCATGAATTCATGTATACGCCGCTCTATGACTCCCTCCAGATCCTCCTCTACCCCTTTACCTGCAACCTCAATGTAAATGCCCAGCGGGTAGCTCTTCTTTTCCATGTCCTTAATGTCAGGCCCGATGATCCTTATTTCTCCGTCCTTAACTTCGCTTAGAGACTTAGCCCTTACAAGCTCAAATTTCTTATCTATCCTCGGCCCTCCAAGTTCACAGTGCGCTTGAGCCCAACGTATCCTCTCGCCCTCATATATGACGCTTACATCAACGGGGATGTCCTCAAACATGGACATGCCCTATCCTCCCCTCTCCTTTAAATCCTCCTCAATCACCTTCAAACATGCAATCCAATCCTTCATATTCAAGTTTGGGAATGACCATGACGCATGAGGCTGATAAAATCTATCTAGGCTTATGGTCTTAAGTTTCGGGGAGAAGTGTTTTAGGCCGGATAGGACAACCCATTCCATATAATATTGGATCCCCACGAATATGGCCAAGTCATATTGTCCATTTCCGTCAAGTCCACTCCAGTTTGGATCTCTAAGCCTATTAGCGATGTCTAGGATGGGCATCCAAGCATCCGGCCTAAATCCCCTATCAATGAAATACCTCACTGTGTGTGCCGTGGCAACGATTGGCATCCCGGCAAGATTGGAGAGCCTAATTAGGTAGTCTATCAATGATTCTCCATCTAAATCGATCTCGGCGGCTTCATGTCCGACGATGAGTATTGGACGCTTAGCCCTCCTTATCATTGCCGAAACTATTTTGGGCTTAGTTATTACTAGGGCCTTCTTTGGACCCGGGATCTCGGCTGTCTGCCAAGGCTCCGCCATACTACTCCTCTCTCCTCCTTATCAGCCTCGGAAGTAATGTCGGATCAGGGATCTTCCTCTCCTTCCAGCCCTTCTCCTCTAGGATCTTTAGGATCTCATCCCTCATAGTTATGGGTATGTCAGCCTTCGTCCTTATGAACAAGTGAATATCATCTGGCATGACACCTAATAATCTTCTGCTCAAGTCTATATAGTGCGTCAATTTTATTGCTCTACCCTTCGTCGTATCGCTTGGTCTCATACAGAGCTTAGCTATCATGACCATAGCCTCCTCCTTCGTTTCAGCCGCATAGAATAGGTGCTCCGGAGCTGGTCCTACATAGACCTTTTCTCCCGTCCGCGCGTCATAGACGTACCAGTCTTCCTCCCGATCCTTTCTTCCAAGCAACATACGTCTATACTTCGCTCCATGCGGGCCGACGACTACTGGAACTCCAAGCCTCCAGAATCCACTTGCAATCGCGGCTGCCTTTTGAGACATTGCTCCCCAAGCAACACCGACCGCCCCGATCCTATTTAGGATGTAATCCGCTATCTCCTCATAGTTTGCGCGTAAGTTCTTTCGGGCGAAGATGCTTGCGATCTTTATTGCAGCTCCCGCGATATGCGGGTTTGACACGCATGACCCGACATTTACAATTCCGCCTGCATCGAATGCTCCGTGGAAAATCTCGTATGGCGTCTTTCCCTCCTCGTTCTTATACATGGCCGCCGACATGGCTGCGCATCCCGAAGTTAAGACTATGTAGCGTCGACTTGCAAATTCCATGGTCATCTCAGCGATTTCCCTTCCGCCTTTCGGATAATTGGCGCATCCGACAAATGCGATTACGCCGGGTATCTCCCCGAATACTATTGGGCCTCCAACTTCTCTTATCTCAACGTCCTGTATGGCTCCTCTGCCAGCTCTGATCTTGTATGTCTCCTCCTTAATCTTCTTCTCCGCGGCCTTAACGATGAAGCTGTGAATTGGAAGATCCTCGGGGCATGCGCTTTCACATCTAGCACATCCTATGCATTCATCGTATAGTTCAGCGAGCCTTTCAAGTCTTCCCTTCGCAGCATCCTCTATTGCCTTTGGGATGTCCAGATCATTCGGGCATGCCCTCCTGCATTGGCTACATCTCCGGCATCTTTTGGCTCCTTCAATCACATCCTTAACGTCCGGTACAGCCTTGAATTTCCTTCTTTTCGGGGCAACCTGAATCGCCGTTTTAACGGCTACCTCTCCAACTTTCTCCGGGTCGAGAATTAAGGCACCTGGGGCTTTCCCGCTTACAAGATCAGCAACTATCTCATCTGCGGGATCATTCGTTCTATCCGGCAGGCCAAGGCAATTCTTTGGGCTTGCGGCGATGAGCGGGGCCTTTATCTTCTGAGCCTCTATTAGGGAGTCGGCGCGTATGCATTGTTCATCAACAACGATCACATCCGGTATTCCGCTTCTGATGTATCTGAGCTGCCACGATATGGGCCCTACGATCTTAGCCTTTGGGTCATACCGTGTGATATCTATTGCTGTGCAGCATAAGCCCGTAACTTCAACCATGTCGTGCAGCCCGTTTTCCTGTAGATAATCAACTATCTCAACTGCTGGTGGAACGTTATGGCCGATAACCATGATAACTGGTTTAGATGCGTCTACAACTCCCAAACCTATATCCACGAGGGGAGCATTGGGATCCGCCTTTGGAAAGTTGTAGGCTGATATCTGCGCTATATCCGCGATTTCCATCCCAACCTGATCAATCATCCCTGCATGTAGAACCTTAGATTCAAAGTCAAGGTTGCTTCCTTCCTGACCGGTATGAGTTGCCGAGAGTAAATGTGTAACCTGCCCCTCAAGATAATCTAGGACATCCTCTAAGTCGCCTAGCTTTCTAGGTCTTATCCCGCAGACAAGTCTGGTTACGGGAGCCTCAACCTCAACATTAACTCCGCCGACATCTATGGGATGGTCACGGCCGAACTTTTCAATTAAATGCTCAACGAGATGCCTTGCATGTGCAATATGCGTAGCCGCGCCTATGCAGCAGGCAAGGAGAACTATACGTGACTGCTGGGCAGCCATGTTTAAGCCGCAGGCTCCGCGTTTATCACCTGTCAAGTCGCATTTCCCGAAGGTGCATAGACAGCATACGTCGCAGAAGGGCATGTAGAAGGGCCTGTATCTCCTGAGTAGTTTAAAGTCCCATTCCCTTAGATCGGTGATCGATGGGAATGGAGTTGGCCCCGGCTTTTCCTCCCAAGTCTCCTCAATGATCTTCCCGACTGATAATTCGAGGTTTTTTAGAATGCCTATATCAGTTTTAAGCTCCCCAATCTTAACGAGAAACTCCTTTTTGGTCAATGACCACACGATCCTAATCTAAATAGAATAAGAAACGTAGAGCACCTATTTTATTTTTTTCCATAAGCCTAGAAAAAGTGATTATAATCTAACTTGAATGAATCGTTAACGTTTCGATGATGAATCAGAATAAAGCATTTATTGGTTTATGATGAATTATCCGTGAGGAATACCTATGCAGTTGAAGATTCTCTATGATAATGAGGCTAGTGGAAGGCTCAAGAGCGGCTGGGGATTCTCATGCCTCGTCAATGAAGAGCTACTCTTTGACTTTGGAGCAGACGTGGAAACTTTACTCTTCAACGTGAATATGCTAAATGTGGATCTCAGCAAGATAAGATGGGTCGTCCTCTCCCATGAGCACTGGGATCACGTTGGAGGCTATCAGATCTTAGGGTCGCTCGGAGACGTTGAGGTCTACATTCTAAAGTCATTCTCAAATTCCTTCAAACGTAAGCTTTTATCCTTTGGAAATGTCGATTTGAAGGAGGCTAAAAGACTGGAGAAGATCGATGATGATATATTCACGACAGGCGAGATGGGCTTCCTCATTAAGGAGCAATCCTTAATCGTAAGGACGAGCAAGGGTGTATCCGTGATTACCGGATGCTCTCATCCGGGATTAGACAAGATACTAAAGGTTGCATCTGAGTTGGGCAGGATCCACGGTGTGATAGGAGGCTTCCACTCATTCAGCAAACTAGAGATTCTACGTGACGTAGAACTGATAGTTCCATGCCACTGCACAATGAGGAAGGAGGAGATCCTCGCGTTATATCCGAATTCAAGCAGAAGATGCTCCGCCGGATGTGTAATAGAAGTCTAACATTTACTATCTCCAAATATTGAGGGATCAAGGTTAAGGGAATCTTTAAAAGGCATTGCCGTAGGATCAGATTGGGATGGTCATAATGTTCAGGAAACTGATGGGTCTCTATGCAGAGGGTGACTTGGCGAGGCTACTCATGGAGGCAGCCCTAAAGAGGCTATCCTCATACTCAAAATTAGATGTGATAATCGTAGGTGCAGGTCCCTCTGGATTATCGGCTGCGTGGCACCTGTCAAAGACGGGACTGAAGGTTCTGGTCATTGAGAGGATGCTTGGGATCGGCGGGGGGATACGTGGAGGAGCAATGCTGTTGCCAGCAGCTCTCGTAGAGGAGGGCGAGGCCGCAGATATGCTGAGGAACGCTGGTGTAGAACTGACCAAACTGTCCAATGGAATATACAATGTTGATCCAACTGAGGCTATGGTTAAGGTAGCTGCGAGGGCTCTTGAGGCTGGAGCGTCAATCTGGCCTGGAGTGGTCGTTGAGGACCTCATAATCAAGAGGACTGGGAGAAGAACGGTGAGGGTGAGAGGAGTCGTGATAAACTTTACGCCCATAATCGAGGCTGAATGGCATGTTGACCCCTTATTCTTGGAGTCTAAGGCCGTTGTTGACTCGACTGGACATGACACTGACGTCGTGAAGATCCTTGCGAGGAGATGTCCGTGGCTTGGAGTTGAGGTTCCCGGCGTATCATCGCTTGATGTCTGGAGGGGAGAGGAGGAGGTTGTAGATTATACTGGAAAGATCATTGATGGATTGTATGCTGCTGGAATGAGTGTCTCGGAGATATACAACCTTCATAGGATGGGTCCCCTTCTTGGCGGAATGCTCCTGTCGGGTAAGAAGGTTGCAGAGCAGATAATCCGGGATCTCTCAAAAGAATGATCCTCTATTCTCTTATTGGTTTCCTCGATATCCTTATCTGAACATACTCGTCTCCATGCAGATCAGTTCCCTTTAACGTTGAGATCATAGCAAGAATGGTCTTCCTTATGAGCTCTGAAATGTAGGGGATCGTCGGGATTCTTTTATCATCGATGAATATTGACGCCTTAATCTTCCCTTCAGATCTCCTGACTGTACATTCTCCCACTGAGGCTTTCCCGCTCATCACAGCCTTCGCCAGCTCGAGACAGCTCCTATATCCGCATTTTCCACAATTTAAGCCTGGAAGCAGTTTCAGAATATCATTGAGTCTTCTTTTATCATATATGAAGCCCTTAACTGCAGATAGGATCCTGCTGAATTCTGCCTCAGCATCCACTAATCCCTCCCCAACCAGATCCTTACGGTAGCTACAGTAGGCTAAGACTGGACCCTTAACAATCTCCGAATACTCTTTAAGTTCGGATCTATCCCTAATCATTATGATCTTGCCTACACCCTCATCCTTCAGTATCCATCTTGAGAATCCCTCAAGCAGAATTACATCGACATCTCCGCCATATCCCGTGAGATCTTTTATGCTGAATTCACCCTCTCCATCCTTACGTATGATTGCGATCTCGGATTCTGAAATGCAGACTACGGGGTTAGCCCCCGCCCTGGAGTGTCTCCAAGTATCTGTTTGCTCTCGATCCAACGTGAAGCCTTTAAGGTCAACATGCTTAGCGGACATAACCTTCAATCCCTCACTTCGAAGACTTCGAATTAAATCCTCGATTAGGGAAGTCTTTCCGCTATTCTTATGTCCAATAACGGCTATGATGGGCTTTACTGACAAGATACTCAGCCCCCTCAATCTACAGAATATCCCTTGGCATTCCGAATATTTATGCTATCATCCCAATAATGCGCTTTTCATCCTCAAGTAGACATGAAGGAAATGTTTAAGCATGCCAGATCATAGTTTAGTTGGGATTCAAGATGGATCGCTGGGAGCTCATAATAATCGGAGGAGGAGTCGCTGGTTTAACGGCTGGGATCTACGGTTCAAGAAGCGGACTGAAAACATTGGTTCTCGAAGAGAATATTCCAGGAGGACAGGCTGCGGTAGCTCCAATAATAGAGAATTACCCGGGCTTCCCCTATGGGATAAGCGGAATGGAGCTTGTCGATAGGATGCTTAGGCAGGCTGAGAGAATGGGCGTTAAGATACATCAATTTGAGGGGGTCATCAGGTTAGATCTTCACGGCGACGAAAAAATCGTTGAGACGGAGAAGACCGCTTATAGGGCTGAGGCGATAATAATCGCCTCGGGCTCTCATCATAGAAGGCTTGGCGTGCCGGGGGAGGAGGAGCTTCAAGGGAGAGGGGTTAGCTATTGCGCAGTATGTGACGGCCCGCTCTTTAAGGGGAAGAGGGTCGCCGTTATAGGCGGAGGCAACTCGGCAGCAGTATCCGCCATATACCTATCAAACTTAGCCTCTAATGTAAAGCTTATTCACAGGCGAGATCAATTGAGGGCAGAGAAGGTTCTACTAGATAATCTAAGGGAGAGAAACGTGGAGATAATATGGAACACCCTTGTGAAGGAGATTAAGGGGAAATCGAGAGTGGAGAAGATAATCCTCCTCAATAATGAGACAGGTGAGATTAGCGAATTGAATGTTGATGGAGTCTTCATTCAAGTCGGCGAAGAGCCGAACAGCAAATTCGCAGAGGAGGCTGGCGTCAGAGTAGATGAAAAAGGATACATCATAGTCGATGCTCGTCAAAGAACGAACATTGAGGGGGTATTCGCAGCTGGAGACGTAACCGCATGCCCGATTAAACAGATTGGAACGGCCGTTGGACAAGCGATCATAGCGGCGACGGAGGCATTTGGATACATCAAAAGACCCTACTACTATAAAGGCTAAATCAGAAGCGAAGGACACGTAGATCCATCTATCTATTAGGCACGATGTCCTTTTCAAAGCTACGTTCCCAAAGTAAAGTTTATCCGTGTCTGTAGCACTTTATTAACGTCTAAAATGGTAATTGAGATAAAGATAAATTATGATCTGTGCATTGGATGCAAGGAATGCGTTAAGGCCTGTAGCTATGGAGTTCTGGAGTGGCTTGATGATATGCCCATAGTTGTAGATCCAAGCCAGTGTGCGATGTGCTTGGATTGTGAAAAGAATTGTCCCACAAATGCTATAATCCATAGGGAGAAGTAATTAATTTAAGATTCAAATATTACCATTTCATGATATTCTTCGGGGCGAGGCGAAATGGCTGAGGAGGAAGACAAGGAGCTCGAAAGGATCAGAATGAAGAAGCTTCGGGAGATGCTTAGACGGAGGTTCAGCGGAGGATCAGAAAAGCAGATATCCTTCCCAGATAGGCCGGTGAACCTATCAGACACGACATTCAAGGAATTCATCCAGAAGTATCCCCTCGTCGTCATTGACTGTTGGGCTCCCTGGTGTGGTCCGTGTCGTATTCTATCCCCAATAATAGATGAGATAGCACGTGATTATGTCGGGAAGATAGCATTTGGGAAGCTGAATGTAGATGAGAATCCAAAGGTGGCCATGGAGTATGGCATAATGAGCATACCAACCCTACTCATATTCAAAAATGGCAGGCTTGTGGATCAAATTGTCGGAGCGATGCCGAGGAGGATGCTTGAGCCTAGAATAACGCGGCATCTCTGAATCTATTAGGCGCCTTTAGGGTTCTCATGGAGATCCAGCCGGAATGGCAGGCTGTGAGGATCTAATCTATTTTATAGAGAATAACGAGAGAAAGGCTGATCTCAGCGATGAGGAAGCCTACGAAGAGATGAGGAAGCGCTTGTAGCCCATCTTAACTGCAGAGTTATAGTGAGGCATTATAGTCGATGCTCCCTGGAGGAGGTGGAGAGGCTGAAGCCGCTTACGATAGTTTTAGGAGGATCGGGAACTTTATGGGAGAAGTTTATCACGAGGGATTGGAGCCGAGAGTTTGAGATAATAAAGAAGGCTAAGGTTCCAATATTGGGAATTTGTGGGGGTCATCAAATAATTGGAATGGGGTATCATAAGCCGAATGGGAAGATTGGATGTTCGCCAATTCGTAGATTGGGGGAGGATGAGGAGGACAGAAATAAAGGAATGCACATGGAGGGATACTTCGTAGAGGAGAATATCTGCCAGTTAAAGTATTAAAGAGGGATGATCCGCTATTTGAGGGTCTGAACGGGACGATAATAGTTGATGAGGGACATTACTGTGAGATCAAGTGGCTCCCCGCGGAATTTGAGCTTTTAGCCTCAACAGATGAGTGTATAATACAGGCTATGAGGCATAAGAGCCGACCGCTCTATGGCGTTCAATTTCCCCCAAATATTCGATGATGAGCATTCGGATGGTAGGAGGATCATCGAGAACTTTCTAAAGATATCTAGGAGATGGAGGAAGAGTTGCTCTATTGAATGACCTTCCATTTTATATCGACTTTGCTGAGGGCATAGCCGATCTCTCTCAAGTAATCTCCGTAAGCCATCATCCAATGGAATCCCCTCATCTCCTTCAGCAATTCCCTCCAATCGCCCTCTATCTCGATGTCAACTTGAGATCGGCATATCGGGAAGTATGGGCTGTCTATGATCCTACCCTTAAAGCCCACCCATACCTCCTCATTGAAGTCTGGAACTATAACAGTCACTTCCTGTCCGCTTCTAAATTTCACTTTTGGAGCCGCGCCATAATCAGACTCGAAGTGCGTTAGTATCTCAACGTCTTCGAGGTTTTTCCCATCCATCTTCCTCGGAGCGGTGCAGTGAGCTAACGTGACAATCCCGTCATGCGGGTATGTCGGGTCATTCAGGAAGACCGGCTTCCCCGAAATATAGTGTAGGAGGATCCCAGATGGTATTGCCACGAAGTCGGATTCGCAGAAGGCTATGTATCCCTCATCGTTCAGTAGGCTCAGTGGGAGACATGCCGTTGTCTC
>QMXE01000048.1 GCA_003661975.1 Candidatus Bathyarchaeota archaeon | reverse complement strand
TCCTCCTCTTGAACCATCTGGACCACCAATCTTCATCCGACAAGAAAATTATCCCTCCATCCTTCACTGTATCTAACTAAATATATAAAAATATTCGATATTTTACTCAACTTTTATCTCGTATCCGAGTTTTCTCGGGAGGATGACCTCTAATATTCCCCTTCTGAATCTCGCCCTTGCCCTGCTGATGTCAACTGGGACTGGAAGAGGAACCCTGCAGCTGAAGCGAGAGAACTCCCCCCTCCGATGGGTAACCCCGAAATCTTCGAAGTTTATCTTAACCTTCATCTCGGCTGTTATCTCGATTAGATCATCGGATATCCCGCTTACCCTTATACTCTTAGGATCAACTCTTGGAAGGTCGGCTGTTACGATAACGCTGTCTGATCTTACGGAGACATCGCATAATGGCTCAAGCGACTGATTGCTTGTATCCCAGCTCGGTCTTTCAACGAATTGATCAAGCATCTCCTCGGCGATGGCCTCTAACTCCTCCATTCGTTCACGCAGAATATCAAAGATCGACCTTCTCCTCTTCATCTTCCCTCAAACCCCCATCACTTGATGTAGTATCCCGGTATGTCATATTCATGCGATTTTCTCATCCTAGATAATTCTGCCTGTGTTCTTCTCATCATATCCCTCATTGCCAAGCGGACTTCCTCACCCTTCTCTATAAGTTCAGATACATCAATATCCATATCAATCATTCGGTTTAGCGCTTGTATGACTATGGATGAAGCCTCCGGATCGGGATAATTATGGAAACATTCAGCCAGTAATGCAATTGCGGGGATCCCATGTTCAGCGCAGAAGCTCAATATGAGGGCTTGCGGCCCAACCAGAAATCCACGCTTGATGGGCTGAATATCCTTCTCCTTCAATCTTTCAAGTAAGTTCTTGTTTGACGCCGCTCCGAATATCTTCGGCTTCTCTATCTCATATCTATTTGGAACAGGAAGTCCGCCGAGCGTAAATGCTTCCTGAACCTTCTTCTTCCAGATCCAGTCGGTTAGAGCTTCAATTATTGAATATATTGAGGAGGATGGTATTGCTATTTCGGAGGTTAAAACTATGAGCTTCTCGTATCCGAAGATTCTTATTGGAGCCTTTGGGAGACCCTCCTCAAGCATGATGATGGGCGGAAGGAGCTCCGACTTTACATATGCCACTTCAGTGAGTTTCATCTTTGAGATTATATGTGACGCCGCTATGGTTCCAACGAGTCCAACATCTGGAAGGCCGAAGATCGCTCTTAATCCATCCGGAATCTCCATTCTCTCAACTATCTTAACCCTTCCGCTCAATATTTACCCTCCAAGAAAGTGATGTTCGTCTTCATTAATAAATGCCTATGTTGATTCTCCGCTCTCAGATCCAGCGAATATGCTGATCAGCTTCATCTTCTCGACGTCTACAAGTCCAAGATCAGTTATCTTCAGCTTCGGTATGACTGGAAGCGCTAGGAATGAGAGCGCCATGAATGGACTCTTAAGATCGCAGCCGAAACTATGCGCAGCCTCATTTAGATCCTCCGTCCTTTCTGCGACGAATTCTGCATTACGATCCGACATCAGCCCTGCTATTGGGAGTGGAAGCTCGCATATTATTCTCTCTTCATCGGCGGCTACTAATCCTCCGCCTATCTCCCTAACCCTATTGATCGCCCTGCATAGTTCATCATCGCTCATTCCGACGGCGACTATGTTATGTGAGTCATGGGCGACCGTTGATGCTAAGGCCCCTCTCTTGAGGCCGAAGCCCCTCACAAATCCTTTTCCAATCCTACCTGTTCCATGATGTCTCTCGACAACGCATATCTTTGCAGTATCGATCTCTGCATTCGGAAAGACATTCCCGTTTCTGACTGGAAGTTTACACTTAACCTTCTCGGTGAATATCTGGTCTGGTATAACCTGTATCGTCCATACTTCAACCCATCCATCCATGATCCCAGGGGATGATATCTTTAGGTCTTCTGGGGTGATCTCGGCTGTATGCACGGTTCCCCTAACAGACTCTTTAATGATCGATCTTTTGACTCCCACCAGATATTCTCCATCCTTAGCTACAATCCTTCCGTCTATAAGGACGATCTCAGCCTTGAATTCTTTGAGATTATTAACTATGGCTATGTCGGCTGATTTTCCAGGAGCCACTGCTCCTAAGCGGCGTAAACCAAAGTAATCGGCTGGCTTAACAGTAACCATTCGAATCGCGTCGATGGGATCTATTCCCTCCTCAACTGCCCTTCTTAAAACGCGATCCATATGTCCCTCAGCTAATAGGTCATCTGCATGCTGATCATCCGTTACAAGCATAACTCTCTCCGGGCAGCCTTTGGAAACTATCTTCGAGAGCTCAGCGAGGTTCTTAGCTGTCGATCCCTCCCTAATCATAATCCACATTCCAAGGGAGAGCTTCTCCATAGCCTCATCGGCAGTTATAGATTCATGATCAGACATTATGCCGGCAGCTATGTATGCGCAGAGATCCCTCCCCCTAACTCCTGGGGCATGCCCATCAATTATCATTCCCTCGCATGCTCTTATCTTAGCGAGCACGTTTTCATCTCCCATTATTACGCCCGGGAAGTTCATGACTTCTCCAAGCCCCAGGATCCGCTCATTCCTCTTTAGATACTCTATCTCCTCAAGCCCTATCTCCGCCCCTGAAGTCTCAAGTCTCGTCGCTGGAACGCATGATGGAATCATGAAATAGACTTTCAGCGGGGTTCTGTTGGAGTCC
The DNA here is from genome assembly GCA_003661975.1 of Candidatus Bathyarchaeota archaeon. Taxonomy (GTDB): domain Archaea; phylum Thermoproteota; class Bathyarchaeia; order Bathyarchaeales; family DTEX01; genus B63. The sequence goes on along the minus strand of QMXE01000048.1, from coordinate 7,640 downwards.
TCAATCATGAATTCTATACCCTCAACCCCGCAGACATTTGCTATCTCATGCGGATCAGCGATTACGCAGCAGGTTCCTCTGGGGATGACTGTAACCGCAAACTGGCTTGGTGTGAGAAGGGAGCTCTCTATGTGTATATGCCCGTCAATATAGGCCGGTAGAATATATCTCGAGCCTACGTCAATGATCTTCCCAGCCCTTATCCTATTCCATCCGATGTAGATTACTCTCCCATCCTTCACGCCGACGTAGGATTCTGATATGGATCCGGAATAGACGTTCACGAGATTTCCATGTAGGAGTAAATCCGCCTCTACATTAGATCTACTCATATTAATCTCCAATCAGAGAGTATCGGTTTGGAATAAAAAGTTTGACGGAGATGCTTGGCGAAAGATTTTTATATTATGTAATTAATTTACATTATGTAAATTAATTACATGAGGGATTGGGATGATCAGCAAAGATATGATAAGCGCGTATCGTGAAGCTTTAAATGAGATGCTCAAAAGATACAGGGATATGCTGGCTGAGTGGAGAAGCGAGTTTGATAAGTGGACGAATAGGGCTAAGGAGGAGATCAGAAGGGGCTCAATTCCTCCTCTTCCGCCGATACCGAAGGTGCCTCCGATATCTCAGCTTTCCGGTGTAAGATCGAATGTTGTGGCCTCTAGGATTAGGGATGAAGATCTGAAGGTCGTTGATATGCTTGTTGAGGCTGGAGTCTTTAAGACCCGATCAGAGGCGATCGCATACTTGGTAAGCGAGGGGATAAAGGCATGCCGCGATATCATAGATGAGGTTTCCTCTACGCTGGAGGAGATAAGGAAGATTCGGCGTCAGGCTGAGGAGCAGATTGAGAGATTGAGGGGGAAGATTAGATTGCCAGAGGTTAAGGCAGAGGCAGGCGGGAGGGTATGTCCGTCATGCAATAGGGACTTAAGCAATCTACCTGAGGATATTCAGGTCTGTCCATATTGCGGGGAGAGGCTCAGCGCGGACTGAGCCTAATATCCCCCCATTTTTGTCTGGGATGAGCAACTATTATATTCGTTTCTACCATTATCTTTTCTGAGGTGAGATCTTGGTTTCAGCCTGCGTACTTGTAAGGACTTCGCATGGGAAATTCGAGGAGGTCGTTGAGAGAATTCGGCAGGTCAAGGCTGTCAAGAGGGTATTTCCGGTTCTCGGAAGATACGATGTAGTAGCCGACGTTGAGTGTGCCGGCATAAAGGATCTCGGGGAGGCAGTGCTCAGGATCAGCCGGTTGGCAGGCGTAGTCTTCACCGAAACTCTAGTTGAGGTTCAGAGGTGAGAGAAGGAAATGAATGCATGTGTGCTCCTTAAGGTCGTGCCTACAAAGGCCGATTCGATCCTAGAGACAGTAAAGGCGATTAGGAGCGTTCGAAAGGCCTTTCTCACCTACGGAAGATTCGATATAGCAGTCTTCTTGGAGGTTGAGGATTACAGGGAGCTTAGAGAGATAACGATACGCATAAACGAGATTGACGGTGTGAGAAGCACCGAGACTCTGCCTGAAGGCTAACCTCCGTCCCCCTCAAATTTTTAGAGTCTAAGATGGAGTCTCACGGAATTGATTTTACTGGTCTCCTCAAAGAGGGATGAGGCCTCACTTAATATTGCAAAGCGACTGATTGAGAATTACGACTTTAAAGCCGAGTCTAAGAGGTTCATGAGTAATCCGGTATATTCTAGGGATCTACCGAATGGTGAGCGGGCTGAGCTTATATTCATTGATCGCGAAACTGTGGATACGCAGGATCTTCCCCTTCCAAAGCATCTGAAACTGCTGATATTCATCTCTAAGCATAAAAGTGCAAGTGGTAGGCCAACGCTTTCAGTTCATACTGCCGGAAATTTAGGTGAGGCATCACTCGGCGGATTGCCTAGGAGAGTCTCAGTCTCCCCGGCAAGCGCGATGAAGGAGGCCTTGATGGCCATGAAGACGGCACAGGAGGAAATGGGTCTTGAGTATGAAGTCTCGTATGAATGTACTCATCATGGCCCCTCCCTTGACGTCCCAACCATGTTCGTTGAGCTTGGAAGTTCCCCGCCTCAATGGAGAGATCCCGATGCGGCCGAGGCAGTTGCTAGGGGGGCTTTAGCCGCGGCCTCAACCAGCATAGTCTATCCAACGGTTCTTGGCATTGGAGGTCCACACTATAATGGCAGGTTTACTCGGAGAGCTCTAAATTCTGATATCGCCTTTGGCCACATAGTATCTAAGCATGCGGTTGAGCTACTGGATGAGGAGATGCTGAGGCAATGCGTTGAGAGGACGGTTGAGCATGTTGAGATGGCAATTCTTGACTGGAAGGGAATTAAGGGCTCCCACAGATCTGCACTACTGGAATATCTGCGTAATATCAACTTGGAATTTGAGAGGATCTAAGATCTAAACTTTTCTTGAGGAAAGCTTTGCATAAGATCGGGAATTCCTGTGGAGGTCTCCAGATAGAATTAGGGCTCTTGTTCTGATTATTTTCGGCGGCTTCGACTTCGTCATTCCATTAGATGGGGCTATTATAGGATACGAGATCAAGCATCTCAACGATAAGAATGAGCTTTACATGGTTAGGGTGGGGGATCACGTCTTCATGAGGAGAGAGCATACTATAGGGGAACTTTGGCTTAGATCCCTAAGCCTCTAATGTTATAATCCTCTTCTATCTTATTAGATTTGAATCTTGGATGAGAGGGCAATTGCCTCTGAATGAGCCTTCCTTATGAGATCCGCAATGGTCTCCTTTGTTGGTATGTTAGCGTTGAATGCCAGCCTATAGGCTTCAGAGGCTGCTGTTTGAAGTAAGACTTGAATGTTCTCCGCGATTGGGTAATGCGAGTTCACTGAGAGATTGAATGCCTCGGCGTATGCCCCGCCTATCATGCGCTTATACTCATCCAAGTCTATTGAGAGTTTATCCTCGGATATTACAAGCCCATCATCATAGGCGACCTTAAGGGTCAATCCAGACTCGATGGCCTTTATTCCTAGCTTCGAGAGGATGGCGGCTAGGCTCTGAGAGATCACTTCGCCCTTCCTCGCAACCACAGTATCCTTGCTGACCCATACGCTTCCAGACTCTATTCTGGTGGGTATCCCAACTGAGCCGAGCTGGCTGATTATCGGCCCCGGAGCCAAACCAGTATTCCCAGCCGGGACGATTATGTCCTCTGTTGCTACATCCCCTGCCTTCGCGAATCCCTTAACTTTGCTTCGCTCTAGGATCAATGCGAGCTTGAATGGATTTATATCTGTGAAGAGGAAGATATTTGATCCCGTAAGGTGCTCTATTAATTTCTTCAGTTCAGGCTTTTCATTTAGTTCTGATATCGCCCTCTTCATGAGCGTATTCTTTATGACTTGCATGTGCGCTAATCCCCTTAGTTTCTTACGTAGCTCCTGAAGCTGGGCGGCTCTGACCTTATGGAGGCTTGCAACGCCAATAACCCTGTATCTCCTTAAGAGATCCTTTATCTCCTCAACCTTTCTGGCTTTGCGAATTAATATCTGCCTCTGCATTCCGAATCTCCCCTAAATCTCCACCTTAACGGCAGGCCCCATCGTGAGCTTCACGTATATGGAATCGATATTCTTTATGCCCCTCTTGAGCCTACGGGCTATTCTACCTATAACTGTCTGTATATTCTCGGCTATCTCATCGTCAGACATGCCTTCGCTTCCAACCCTGCAGTGAAGTACAGGTTGATCTCGCGCTCTAACCCTAATTGTTCTCCTTTGCCTCTCGATGATCTCCTCGATATTCGCTGTTGGGGGGACGGGAGTCGGCATCTTCCCCCTTGGACCGAGTATTGGACCGAATACCCGACCAATCAGCGGCATGAGGGGAGCCGCCGCTATGAAGGAGTCCATGCTCTTCGCGATCTCCCTCTGTCTCTTCCTGTCATTAGCGAGGGCCTCGATCTCGGCTGATCCGAGGACTAGATCAGCCCCTGCTCTCCGAGCTCTAAGCGCTAAATCTCCATCTGCGAATACGCATACCCCAACCTTCTTATCTATTGCGAATGGCAGCTCTATGCTCTCCTGTATCCTGTTTTCTGGCTTCTTAACATCTACGTCGCGTAGATTAATTATCAACTCTACGGACTGCTTAAAGTTCCTTTTTTTGGATCTCTCCCTAGCCTCTTTCAATGCAGCCTTGATCTTCTCGGTCTCTACTGCGGACATTCCCCTCTAAGCCTCGGAACGTAAAGAATTGTATGCGGCTGATAAAAAGGTTATTGTTCCTCAGCCCTCCTTATAACCTCGTCATATACTCCCTCATCTATCTCCCTTAAGACGGTCTTTGGATTCTTCCCCTCTATCGTGACTCCCATGCTCAGGCATGTCCCAACGATCTCCTTTACTGCAGCCTTTAGGCTCTTAGCCAGTAGACTGGGCATCTTAATCTTCGCTATCTTAACAACCTGCTCGAAGGTTAGGTTTCCAGAGGTTTCTCCCCCGGGGTTTCCGGAGCCCTTCTCTATCCCGGCCTCCTTGACGATTAGGGCTGAGGTAGTGGGCATCCCAACCTCTACTTCAAACTCCTTCGTCTCAACGTCAACTATAATCTTTACAGGAACTCTCATTCCAGCGTAGCTCGCCGTTAACTCATTAATCTTATTGACCACGGCGAGCACGTTTACTCCAAGTGGGCCTAATGCAGGGCCCAGCGGGGGACCTGCAGTTGCCTGTCCGCCGCTTATTAGGGCCTCAACTACCTTCTTCTCTCCCATCTTAGGATTCACCCTCCGATTCCTTACTCTTCTTAACGAGTTTCAAATAATCGGCGTGAACTGTGATTGGAAGCGTAAATGAAGCCTCTAAGAGTTCTATTGTAACCTCCTCCTTCGCCCTGTCTATGTCGGTTATCTTAGCCCTCATACCCTTGAATGGCCCTCCAGTAACCTCCACGATATCATCTATGTCTAATTCCTCAATTATCGGCTTGATTATGATATACTTCTCAATTTCTGATAGGGATACCATCCCGGGAACTCTCGATCTAACATGCCTTATGCCCGAAATGGCCTTCTCAACTATATGCGGCCCTTCAGCCTCTATGAATATATAGCCCTTAAGGATCTCGGGGACGAGTATAGCCTTGATCGGTATCTTATTCACTTCGGCCCTTCCAGCGATTAGGTTTGAGACGTTCCTCTCTTGACCTACGGTCGTTCTAATGGCGAATATCATGGTTGACCGTTCATCCTTACTCATTCTTCCATCTACCTCGAAAATGCCCCTCCGATCAGCACGGATAGGAGCTTAATTATGAATCCAACTGCCCCAACGAGGGTTATTCCAGCAGCGCAGACCTTAATGCTCCTCCAGAGCTCCGTTCTCCCAGGCTTACGTGCAAGCCGCAACAGTCTTGAGCATGACTGGATAAATGATACTATCCCCAAAGCCATACTTCTCCTACTCTTCCTCTAAGGAGAGAGGATGAAGCCCCTATATATAGGTATATCCGCAAAATATTGAGTGGATGAATATAAAGGTGACGCTTCCGCACTATTCCTTCCCTTTTCCACGCATAAATAAGGCTTATAATGCTTAATATAATTGGGCTTTTATCGGTAAAGTGATAAATGGGTAGGTCTCCTATCTTTGATGGAGTGGAGATGATTAGTGTATGCTTGATCTGTTGGAGAAGTGCATCTCTCATATTAAGGGCGGCTTTGTTGAGATGCGTGGTCAAAGCCGCAGAGTCTTCTCTGTTAGGGTGAAGGACGGTAGGATCGATAGGCTTATGCGTGGATTGAATGAGGGAGTCTGCTCAAGGATCCTAATAGATGGCAGCTGGGGATTCTCCTCAACTACTATCATCGATGAGGAGGCCATAATGAAGATCCTGGAGGATGCGGAGGCATTAGCCAGATCATCAAAGCCCGCTAAGAGGCGTCGGGTTGAGATCGCGCAGGTTGAGCCCCACGTGGACTCCTACGAGACGGAGATGAAGATGGATCCGAGAAGTGAGGATCTCGAGTTCCTCGTTGAGGAGGCTCTGGAGGTAGATAAGGAGACGCATGAATACTCGAAGAGCATAGCCTCAACATCTATTGGCTTCTCCATAGTCGATGATGAATTATACTATGTGAATTCCGAGGGTGCTAGGATAGGGCAGAGGATCGTGAGGTGCTTCGGAGATGCCTTTGTAATAGCGCGGTCAGAAGGGAAGATAGCGTCGGCATACGAGAGTAGGGGGAGGCAGGGGGGACTGGAGATCTTCAGGGAGACCCCGATTAGGGACGCCGCATTAGAGGCTGCTGAGAGAGCCGTAAGAATCGCCCCTAAACGTGTCGTTCCAGGAGGACTCTACGATGTAGTCTTAGAGAATAGGATCGTTGGGCTTTTAGCCCACGAGGCTGTTGGGCATACGGCTGAGGCCGACCTAGTGTATGGCGGGAGCTACCTATCAAATAAGATCGGCAGGAAAGTGGCTTCTGAGATGATAACGCTCGTCGATGATGGCAGATTACCTTCAGGCTTCGGAACGATGAAGTATGACGATGAGGGCGTTCCAACCGAGAAAACGATTATCATAGAGAGGGGTATAGTTAGGGGTTTCATGCACTCCCGCGAAACCGCAAGGCAATTCAATGTCTCTCCATCCGGGAATGCTAGGGCGTGGAGCTTCGAGTATGACCCGATAATACGAATGAGGAACACCTATATTGAACCTGGAGATTGGACCCTCGAGGAGCTGATAGAGGATGTAAAGGATGGATACTTCCTTAGGGGTGATGGGGGCGGACAAGCTGACTTCAATGGAGAGTTCATGTTTACAGTTCAGGAGGCCGTGAAGATAGAGAATGGAGAGCTCAAAGAGTCCTATCGTGGGGCCGCGATAAGCGGAAATGCATTTGAGGTCTTAAATAAGGTTAAGGGGGTCGGAAGGGACTTCTACATGCTGATTGGAATGTGCGGTAAGGAGCAGCCGAATTATGTTGGACTTGGAGGGCCAAGCCTCAGAACTGAACTGCTGATAGGGGGACAATAAAAAAATGGAGAGCCTAATTGATAGCGTTGAATTTGCGGTTAGAGAGGCTGAAAGGTTAGGTGTAACTGAGGTTGAAGCCTTCTCTCAGAGACAGAGGATCATAGAGATCCTCCTGGAGAGGGGGGAGATACAGAGTGAACGGGTCAAGACGAGGCAGGGAATAGGCATCCGCATCATAAAAGATAAGAGGCTTGGATTTGCATTTGCATCCACGCTGGACCGTGAAGTTATATGGAATACCTGCAGGGATGCAAGTAAACTCGCTGATGTATCGCCTAAAAATCCGGAGTGGAGATCCCTTCCATACCCGAAGAGCATCCCACCGGAACCTGAGGGCCTCTACGATGAGGAGTTAGCCTCCCTCACGCCCGATGAAGCCCTCAAGATGACTATGGACGGCTACGAGGCAGTTAAGAACTTCGATCCAAGAGTCTCGATCGATGATGGTAAACTATCATTATCCATAACTGAAGTGGCGATCTCCAATTCTCATGGAATAGACCTGGAAAGTCGGGGGACGGCAATATCATTCTATCTGGTCTGTATAGCAAAGGAGAATGGTGAAGCATCAAGCTTCTCCTACGAGTATGACCTCTCAAGGACGCTGAGGGGATT
>QMXE01000047.1 GCA_003661975.1 Candidatus Bathyarchaeota archaeon | reverse complement strand
TCCAAATGCCTAAGCTGCAGAGTGGAAGCCCACTGGGATGCCGTAGGCGTCTTGAATATAGGGCTCGCTCAGGGAGCCGAACTCCCTGCGGAAGCCATTAACGGGGCGATGACACGCCCCCTGCTTCTAAGGTGGGATGAAGTGGGAGCCTAAAAGGGCAATGAACAACCAACCAATGAACACCTAGAAGCAAGAATCTCCCCACTTAAGTGGGGAGAGTGTCAAATACAATTAATTTAAGTATTCAAGATAGCGTAGTTTATATCTAAGAGCTTATTTCCAGCCGAGACACGGCTCTATGCGAAGTGAATGGGATTGGCGATAATAGAGGCTAAGGATCTAACATACACCTATCCTACAGGTGATAGGCCAGCCTTCAAAGATGTGAATCTAAAAATAGATGATGGGGAATTCATAATAATAACTGGACCAAGCGGATGTGGAAAGACAACTCTCTGTAGATGCTTTAACGGTTTAATTCCTCACTTCTATGGCGGAAGACTCGAAGGTGAGATAAGAGTCTGCGGATTAGACGTCAAGGAGAATCCGATTCACATGATCGCTCGGCACGTGGGCATGGTCTTCCAGAATCCTGAAAATCAACTCTTCGCATTATCCGTCGAAAAGGACGTTGCCTTCGGACTTGAAAATTTAGGTGTTCCAAGAGAAGAGATCCGAAGAAGGGTTGACTGGGCCCTCAAGATAACTGGAGTGTATGATCTGAGGCATAGGGCTCCGCATGAGCTATCTGGAGGACAACAGCAGAGAGTTGCAATAGCCTCCGTATTAGCGATGAATCCGGAGGTCATAGTGTTAGATGAACCGACGAGCTTCATAGATCCACTGGGAGCGGAGCAGATATTCCAGGTGATCAATAGCCTCAATAGGGATTTGGGCATAACGATAATCCTCGTTGAACATAGATTGGATTTAATCTCAAAATATGCGGATAGAATGATCGTGATGAATGAGGGGAGGATAATATTAAATGGCGACCCAAGGGAAGTCCTCACATCAGAGGAGGCCCGCCTAATCGGAGTTGGAATTCCAAAGGCAACTCTACTCTATAAAGCCTTAAAGGCTAAGGGCATAAATCTTAACGGCCCACCATTAAGTTCGGATGAAGCCTACAAGCTAATAGCGGAAGCGATGAGCAAATGATAGTTATGGAAAACGTATATTTCACCTATCCGAATGGAGTTGAGGCTCTAAGAGGGATAGATCTGAAGATTGAGGATGGAGAATTCATAGCCATTATGGGACAGAATGGAGCTGGAAAGACAACCCTAGTTAAGCACATGAATGGCCTCCTCAAACCGACCAGGGGAAGAGTTCTTGTGGATGGCGTAGAAACAACAAAGGTAAGCGTAGCTAAGCTTGCAAGAAAGGTTGGACTCGTATTTCAGAATCCAGATCACCAGCTCTTCAGCGAGACTGTAGAAGACGAGATTAGATTCGCACTGAAAAATTTCGGATTCGACGAGGAGACTATTAAGAAGAGGGTTGATTGGGCCTTAAACCTGCTTGATCTAGAGCGATATAGGAATGTCTCTCCATTCATGTTAAGTGGGGGTGAGAGGAAGAGAGTTGCATTAGCGTCAGTTCTAGCATGGGATCCGAGCATAATAATACTTGATGAGCCTACGATCGGCCAAGATTACAGGCAGAAGGAGAGGCTTAGGCAATTCATAATGCAGCTAAATCAGCAGGGAAAAACGATAATCATAGTTACTCATGACGTTGAATTCGTCGCTGAATGCAGTCCTAAGATACTGCTGATGAGGGAGGGCAAAATCATAGCGGAGGGGGAGGCAAGAGAGATTCTAACCGACGAGCCCCTCCTATATCAAGCTTCAATCTCCATGCCCGAGATCGCCAAGATATTCAAGAACCTAAGTGCATTCGGGCTTCCAAGCAAAGTAATAGATGTCTACGAAGCCGCAAACATCCTATATGAAAGGTTAGGTGATGCAAGATGAGCATCTTTGACGGCTTCAAATTTAGAAGTGAATCGTCACCCATCCATGAGATGGATCCTAGAGCCAAATTCATCTATGTATGCATACTCTTCTCCTCAGCCATCATATTCAACAATATCATCCCTCTCCTTATTCTATTTCTAATCCAAATGCCCATAGTCTTCTTGGCTAAAGTTCAGAGGGAATGGCTACGCTCAATGAAGGCCTCAGCGCTCTTCGCAACTCTAATCTTCGCAATGAATTTCATCTCATTATACTTCTATGCAGGACATGAAACCCTATGCTCGATCACTGAACGCTCCGCGGCCATGACGATTCGATTCCTAGTTCTAATCCAAACCTTCTCAATCTTTTTCCTAACGACATCTCCGGATATGCTCGGATTAGCCCTAGAGCAGAGCGGAATCCCCTATGAGATATGCTTTGCATTCACAACGGCTGTTCGTTTCGTCCCAGTCCTAGCAGAGGAAGCCCAGACGATCATAGATGCGCAGAGGGCTAGAGGCTTAGAGCTCGAGAGCGGCAACATAATCAAGAGAATACGAAATTACATACCGATCCTCATTCCGCTCATAGTTAATGCGATCCGCAGAAGCATGGAGCTCGCGGAGACGATGGAATCCAGAGCTTGGGGGGCAGTTAAGAATCGCACGAACCTATATGCATTAAGGATTAAGGGAAGGGACATCCTCTTAATAGTCTCATCACTCATCATCCTCATCATCTCAGTATACACCTCAATCTACATTCGTGTTCCCTCAATAACCCAGATGATGCACTGTTAAATAAGTAGACTCCGATTGGTCGGTGAAGATCACAAAAATAAAGAGGGATATTGGCACTTTCGCCCTATGGGATGCAAACGGCCGTTTGAGTATGCCGAACACCCTCGACCTGATGGATCTTCTTAATGAGATCCTTCAATTCATGCAGGTCATTTAATTCGGCAAACGCTATGATGTCATACTGTCCAGTCACTATATGCGTCGTCTTCACTCCCTCTATATTAGAGATCCTATCTGCTATGAACCAAGGCTCGCCCTCTTCAACCTGAATCAGAACATACACATTTATGGTCATGGCACATCGCTCTTCTATAGGCTGGATCGCCATATGAGACAGGCTTTCCACACAAGATTAGGCTGAAAAGCCTTTTAAATAATTTGATCGAAGTATCAATTGAGCATATGAGATTAATTGAGACTGTTTTTCTGGAGAGAAGGGAATGGAAGAGGAAGAAATTAAGAAGATCGCTGAGATAAGAGAGATTCTCGAAGGGAAGATCAAAGATCTCGAGGCTGAACTCGAATGGCTACGTGCCCTCCTAAACTTCATTAACAGCATACTCGTCGAGAAGAGCTTCAAAAGAGCAGGGGAGATGGCGAGGCCGGCGGGTCAAGTCAAGGCCCCAACGGCTGAAGCAAAGCCTCTCAGAACGATTCCCCTGAAAACCACGTATGGCGAGATCCTAGCAAATATGATTGTCGAGGAGGATCAAATTAGAATTGTGCCTGCGCCGGATAAAAGATTTGATGTGAACACTCCGCCTTTCATGCAGTTCCTAATAGAGAGGATATTAGAGAAGATGAGGGAGAAGGATGAGGATTTGGCGAGGCAGGGGAAACTCATGCCGGATAGGATATTCTCGTATGAGATCGAGAAGGACGGAAATATCCTGCGAGAGATAAGAATTAAGAATTTCGATTTACGGAGGGAAAGGGAGATCAGATCTGCTGCACGCTGGACATTCGAGAAGATGTATGAGAAGATGCTGGGAACATCACCGTGAGATCCAGTGATGCTGGCATCCAAAAAAAGATTGGGGAAAGTTATGAAACGGGAAGTGGAAGTTCAATTGTTCTGCCGGTTTCGGCGGATTTGATCGCGGCTATAGAGATCTCGAGGCTCTTTACGCCTTCAGATATCGGAGTTTCAGTAGGCAGATCCATGGATATGGCGTCCAAGAACTTCTTATCCTCATCGTAAACTGGATCTCCAATCGATGTGAACTCCAATCTCTCCCTATCCTTAAATACGCAGATCCTATCAGTGCCATCTATATTGAGCTGGAGGTTCCTAGCGAATAGTCTGAGCCCTACAAATCCGCCATTAGGCTTCGCGCCTGAAGTTCCAGTCACAAATCCAACGGCCCCGCTCCTAAATCTAAGCGTAACAACCGAGACATCCTCTACTGTGAAGTTAGGCTCATCAGCATTCAGAATTGTAGCGAACTCTGCGTAAACCCTCTTGACCTCCCCAGCGAGGAACCTGCACAGATCGAATATGTGGGTTGTCTGCTCAAGAACCTGTCCTCCACTCAGTTCTCTTCTCCTCCACCAATGATCCGGACCGCCAGCTATCCCTCCCCACCAAAAACCAGCAACCAAACCTATTGGCCCACCCTCCCGGGCCAATAGATCCTTGCCCCTTCTGATCGGCTGGCTTTGTCTCCAATGATACCCAACCATGGTCTTAATCTTATACTTCTTAGCTGCCCGCTCCATCTCCCTAGCCTTCTCTAACGTAAGCGCTATCGGCTTCTCGATGAAGCAGTGAACTCCCCTCTCAGCCGCGTATTCAACCTCATCGCTATGCGCGAATGGCGGGATAGCTATCCAGACTGCATCAAGATCCTCCTTATCAATCATATCATGAAAATCCGAGTAGACGCTTGCATGATATATTCTGCCAGCCTCCCTTGCCTTTTCAATGGCAACATCGCAGATCGCCGATATCTCAACGTTCGGCATCGTCGAGATTCTCTTCATGTGGTTTCTCGCCATTCCACCAGCGCCGATAAAACCGACTTTCAAGACCATATATTACATCATCTCCGAGTTTGATAAACTTACAATCATACAGCCTTAATATTTTTATGGTTTGATCCAGCAAGCGTAGAAGCATCTCATATGGAAGATGATACTAGATGATTAATGCTGCTACCAGCCCTAACACAGCCGCTGCATCCTCCCCGATCCTAAAGAATTCATCTCTTAATCCAGCCTCGTATACTATTCTGAGGGGATCAAGGTAGGCCAGAAACGTCCTTCCCTCATCGGATCTGAGCCTCCAGTATCTCCGCTCATCATCCGCGGCTCTCTCCTCCCTCTCATGTAAAGCCTCAACTAATCTCTTATCATTGGTTAAGGCTTCAAGGGCGTTCTTTGTGGACCATGCATAAAAGTCTAGAGTTGTATAGTCGGCTATTCGCATGTGAAGTTTCCAGGCTTTCTCATCGAGATTCATAGATGTCTTAACAGTTCTAATCACGGCTGGCTTAAACTCGTCTAGTTCTCCAATGAGCATTACTGGACTTATATATGCAGATGCCAGACAAAGAGTCTCAGCGGCCTCTAAAGGTATAACCTCAGAGAATAATCTGACAGCCTCCTCAACCGCATGAACTGGATATGCAAGTTCAACCAGAACCTTCCTTTTTGGCATAAGATTCGCAGATGACGGAGTGACGCCTAGGCTCCTATACTTAAATTTCGAAAGAAGCCATCTAAGCCTATCCTCCCTTCCTCCACGATAATAGATGACGCCCCTCAAGTTCTTCACGACAGCCGCATACCTATAAAAGGATATTCCATCGCTCAAACATTTATCCCCCAGCCGACTCAAAGTCTCCTCTGAAATCTATTATATATAGCCTTAATCTTCTTCGCTGGAGCCCAGGATCTACGGACAAAACTCGGATAGTCATTATGCGTCTTTATCCATTCCTCAAGAAACCTGATGGTTCTGCCATCTGAAGCATATCCAGAGCCGAAATCGCCATACTCCCTATGTAGATCACTTATTACCCTGTCACGCTCGACCTTAGCGATTATCGAGGCAGCTGATACAACCGGATAGGTCTTATCGGCCTTATGCTCAGAGACTATTTTAACCTTGAAAGGAATCTCCTCAGAGATGTGACGGCCGAACCTTTTAGGCAGCACATCAGAGGCATCAACATACGCAACGGTCGGCTTTAAATGGGTAATCACCTCAGCCATGACCTTAGCCTCAAGCCTGTTGAGGCGATGAAGCTTCTTTCCAGCCTCAACGACTCGATCAATCTCCGCTGGATCAATCTTCTTAATGCAATAGTCCTTAACTAATCGAAGGATCTCTCTGGCTAAGCTCTCCCTTCTATTGGGCTTTAAGGCCTTTGAGTCCTTAACTCCCAGCGCCTCAATATCCCTCAATCCTGCCTCATCTACTAGGATACCCGCTATTACGAGCGGTCCGATGATCGCTCCTCTCCCAGCATCATCAACGCCGGCTATAAGCAACGAGCCTTCCTCTCCAATCCTCCGCTTAGCTCCGCTCCATCACCTTCAGAATTTCAGATGTTATTCTTAACGGGAGATCATTGCGATTCTCCACTGTCACTTCAATCACGGTGATATCCATTTTGTCTTTAAATTCAGAGAGGAAGGAGCTCCTAATCTTATAGTGGATCGTTCCGAGAATTGCCTTTCCGCTGTTGAAAGCCTCATAAACGGCTCTCCTAAATCTCCGCGAGAGGAGCTCCATAGGTCCAATCTCATCAATGATAATCACATCAGCCCTATCTATTGCTCTTAAAATCGCATCAACACCTATCGATTCTAAATCTTCAATGCATACTTTATATTTGCCGATTCTCGGGCCGGTAGGCTGCATCACATGGGCAAGCCATCCTTCCCTTCCATCGCTGAGACTTATGATCTTAAAGCCTACCCTCCTTCCATGCTCCCTAAATTCCCTACTGACAAAACCATCAACGAGCAGATTTCTCTTCTTTAATTCATCAACTATCCTAAGTAAAACTGTTGTTTTCCCTATTCCGGGCCTCCCGGTTAAGAGGATGATCCTATTCAATCCTGCTGCTCCGTGAATCTCACTCTTCTGCTTTTAATCTGCTAGAACTGCTTCAGTATATCCTCCTCCTCCATTATAGTATTGCAGTAGTGGCATCGAAGCCTTAATGGCTCCTCTCGCTCAACATAGAATGTCGGCTTAACGGGCTCCATTTTGCTATTTGAGATGCATGATGGCTTTATGCATTTGATTATTCCCTGAATCACCGGGGGAAGCTTAACCTTCTGCTTCTCAACAACCTTATAGTTCCGAATGATATTTATCGTTGCCCTTGGCGATATCAACGCGATCCTATCTACTTCCTCCCTATTCAATTCTCGCCCCTCAATCTTAACCATATCCTTCGTTCCGAGCTTTTTACTTGGCACGTTCATCGCTATGGTTACAACCCCGCCTGAACGACCATCTATGCCAAGAATCCTTATGACATCTAATGCTCTTCCCTTAGTGATATGATCTATTACAGTTCCATCCTTGATCTTGGAGACCCGAAGGGTCTTCTTAGACATGCCTCCTCAACCGCTCATACGTATCTGGAAGATCAGATAAAAAGGTTAATGTTCATTAAGTTTTAAATTTCATATCCGCCTATTCCCCTTTAGGAGCTGATCAACCAGATGAAGGGCTCTCATGAATTCGTCAACAGGGATGTAATATCCATTAGGGGCTTTACACGAGAAGAGATCGACTATATCCTCGAAGTATCACGTTCAATGGAGTCCATTGTTGAAAGGGGCTCTGACATGCTCCGTGGAAAGATAATGGCTGAACTATTCTTTGAGCCAAGCACCAGAACTAGGCTCAGCTTCCAGACTGCAATGTATAAGCTAGGCGGAAACGTTATAGGATTCGCCGAGCCTAAAGTTTCATCTGTATGGAAAGGCGAGACTTTAGCCGATACTGTTAGGGTAGTTGAGAATTACGCTGATATCATCGTTCTAAGACATCCACTTGAGGGAGCTGCGAGATTCGCAGCGGAATATGCACATATCCCCGTCATAAATGCCGGTTCAGGAGCAGAGGAGCATCCCACACAGGCTCTTCTAGACTTATATACCATCCTGAAGGCTAAGGGTAGAATAGACGGGTTAAACATAATCTTGATGGGAGATCTACGTTATGGCAGAACGGTTCATTCACTCGCCTATGCACTCTCAAATTACGATGTAAGTCTACATTTGGTCTCTCCGGCCCTCTTAAGGATGAGACCTGAAGTCATAGAGGACATTGAGGGTCAAATTGAAGTTTCAGAGCACACGGATCTCATGGAGGTTCTGCCAGACGCGGATGTCCTATATGTAACGCGAATACAAAAGGAAAGATTCCCGGATCTCGGAGAATACGAGAAGGTGAAGGGGAGCTACGTGATAGATCTAGAGGTGCTGAAGAAGGCAAAGGACGACTTAATAGTCATGCATCCGCTTCCCAGGGTGGATGAGATAGCCGTTGAAGTCGATTCAACGCCATTTGCAAAGTATTTTGAGCAGGTCAGAAATGGAGTCGTCGTCCGAATGGCCCTCCTAGCATTGATTCTAGGAGCAGTAAAATAATCTAATCGAGCCGTGAATCCACGAGAGATCGATGTCTCAAAAATTCTTTGAAGGCAACCTTAAATCCGTATGCAAACTTCTTATCCCCCGTCTTTAGGCTTCTTTCAATATTATCAATGCTCATGAAGACCACTTCATCTATCTCATTCCTATCAAATCTTATAGGCCCATCATATCTGCATACATAGATCATCGAGATTTCCCTTTCAACATCAGAGAAGCTCTTAACCTTACATAGCCTCCTTAATGGAGCATCTACTCTCAGCTCCTCCCTAAGTTCCCTCTTCGCAGCGATGTCATAATCCTCGCCGTAATTGACATGCCCAGTGGCAGAGGCCGTGTAAAAGCCCGGATACAGATCCTTATTTACAGATCTCCTTTGGATCAATATTTCTCCTCTGCTATTCACCAAGAAGATGTAGACTGAGCGGTGTATCAGCTTGGCATTCGAATGGCATTCCTCCCTGCTTGCGGCTCCAATAACATTGTCATCCTCATCAACCACGTAGAAGTATTCTTTCGTGTTCAATCGCCTCACCAAAGCACTTTCACAGCTGAATAGCTAGATATGAAGAATGATTAAAGAAATATAAAATCAGCGAATGATCTAACATTATGAAGTCCCTGCAGAATTGTAGATTAAGCGGCAAAACGATAGAGGCCAGATATGATATTATAGTTGTTGGGGGAGGTTTAGCCGGGGTCTGCGCTGCTATAGCCGCGGCTCGGCATGGCTGCAAAACTGCGATAGTTCAGGATCGACCTGTATTCGGCGGAAATTGCAGTAGCGAAATTCGCGTTGCAGCTCATGGAGCAAATAGCGGCGGTGCTTGGGCCAGAGAGACTGGCATAATTGAGGAGATACTCATAGAGGATAGAGTGCGTAATCACGACTTCTTCGAGAATGGATGTATTAACTCGGTTTGGGACATGATCCTCTACGAATGGGTGAAGAAAGAGCCGAATCTAACGTCCTATCTGAACACGCGGGTCATAGGAGTCGAGATGGAGAGCTCATCCAGAATCTCAGCGGTTATCGGAGTGCAGAGTGGAACCGAACGCATCTATAGGCTCTATGCCTCATACTTTATAGACTGCACTGGAGATGGAACTGTAGGGGCAGCGGCAGGCGCGGAATATAGGATCGGCAGAGAATCAAGATATGAATTCGGAGAGTCCCTTGCCCCGGAACATGCCGATAAGATGACGCAGGGGAGCTCCCTACTATTCAGGGCTAGAGACGTAAGTAAGCCTGTTCCATTCACTCCTCCATCATGGGCTGAAAAATATCCGACTGAAGAGTTCCTAGATAAACGTGCACGCTACCACAACTCGAAAATTGGGCCATACGGCATAAAGGAGTATGCCGGCTACTGGTGGATAGAGGTAGGCGTTCCATTCGACACGATCGATCAGAATGAGGAGATAAGAGATGAGCTGTTACGTCACGTCATGGGGATATGGGATCACATAAAAAATCATGGGGATCACAAGGCCGAGACGATGGCTATCGATTGGATAGGGATAGTTCCGGGGAAGAGGGAGAGTAGAAGGCTAATTGGCGATTACATATTAACCGAGAATGATCTACGGCGGAGACCGCTCTTCTATGATAGAGTCGCCTATGGAGGATGGTTCATAGATATCCATACGATGGGCGGAATACTCGCAAAGGACAAGCCGCCTGAAGACTTATGCGTAAACCCGGATCTATCAGATAAGCTGAGGGTCGATTTATACAGCATACCCCTAAGATGCCTATACTCAAGAAACATAGAGAACCTATTCATGGCTGGCAGGGACATATCCGTAACGCATATAGCCCTGGGATCAACAAGGCTCATGTTAACATGCGCCGTCATAGGTCAAGCGGCTGGAACAGCAGCAGCCCTATGCATAAAAAGGAATGTTACACCTCGTAAACTTGCAGGTGACCATAAATTAGTGAAGGAGTTACAGCAGACTCTGCTTAAGGATGATTGCTTCATCATGAACTGCCCAAACGAGGATCCTAAGGATCTAGCCTTAAAGGCCTCGGCCTCAGCATCCTCATCTATGACCCTAACATTAGAGCCCATAGATGAATCCTCCCCATTAGACTTATTTCGTTCCCAAATATTCCCAGTCACCGCAGATAAGATCAGGACGATAAGCCTATTCTTGGAATCCACATTGAATAGGGAAGCCGAGGTCAAACTTGAGCTCACATCAGCCACTGACATATGGAGCTTCAATGAGCCTAAAGATATACTTGCATCCGCTGAATCCATCGTTCCCCCAAGATTTAAAGGATGGATCGAATTCAAATTGAATGTTAAGGTTGAGCCTCGACGCCTATACCAGATCAATGTTTACGGAGAACATGGCCTCTCATGGTTCATGACGAAGCCTCTGCCGGGAGTCGCATCCGCCTATAGAAAGCCTTCATGGAGACGTTGGGTCTCAACCAAGCCTATGTATGCTTTGAGGATTGATCCTCCATCCAAGCCATTCGGCCCGGAAAACGTGATAAATGGCGTTGCAAGGCCCGAGAGATGGACGAATATTTGGATATCAGATCCAGAAAAGGGATTTCCACAAAGCCTAATCTTAGATTTCGGAGATGAAGTTGAGTTCAACACTGTCTATTTAACATTCGATACGTTTCTACATACGGATACGAGTGACTGGCCTCCCTTGCATAGGGTGCCTGAGTGCATTCGAGATTACGCATTGAAGATTCAGGATGGAAATGGGTGGAGAACATTAGTAGAGTTTAGAGGGAATTATCATAGGAGACGGATACATCGCTTCAGCACAGTAAAGAGCAGAAAACTAATGTTGGAAGTTCACAGTTCCAATGGAGATCCAACGGCTAGGGTATATGAGATAAGAGTATACAAGGAGTAGCAGCCAATTATTCCCTTTTTCTCCCTAAATCTCCATACTTCAATCCACAATCTATATAATGGATTATGTTCTCCTTCACTTTTTGGCTTAAGGGAGTCGTTAGAGGCATAGCCGTTGG
>QMXE01000046.1 GCA_003661975.1 Candidatus Bathyarchaeota archaeon | reverse complement strand
TGAAAGGTGATAGTGAAGTATATGAACTGAGGGCTTCTCGGGAGTTATCTCCCAGCTTCCCATCTTCATGACTATCTTATCTGAGAAGAGAAATATTGCAAATTGCATCATGACGAGAAGGATCGGAGTGTACGGTCCGAAGATCGCAAAGAGAAATAGGCTGATAGCGATGAAAACTACAAAGAATAAGAACATACTTCCAGTGAATAACCTATAGATTAGATTTTCGCCTTTTCTGCTTTTATCCTCCGGGATAACTGGTTCACCCTCAACCCATGCGAAGTAGAAGCTGCTTCGTCTAACTTGCTCCTCGAATGCACGAACAACTATAAAGAGATCCTCTTTTAACTTCTCAATTACACCTTTGGGAACGGGACCTCTGGATGTGATTCTAACTTCTACTGGTTTTCCAACGCTGATCTCGGTTTTTACCATCCACATTCCCATAGGATCGGGGAGAACGAATGAGATGTAACGCATGTTATCTGAGACTATACTTACGAATCGGCTCATCCGCGGAAACAAGTAATGGTAATGGATAAACCGGATAAGTCCACTGTAAGCATCCGGAGTGATGTCAGTATCTATCGCAAAAGATATCACGTTTTCGTCCATGAACATATTATTCACACTTGATCTCAATATTTATTATATCATAGATATATTAAAATGTCGAGTGCTCAAATGATCGTTTTGTATATCTCAGGTTGTCCCCGCCTCCCAACTTGATAAATACTCTTTCTGTTCCTCCGTCATCTCATCTATCTTAATATTTAATCCCTTTAGCTTTAGGCGGGCGACAAGCTCATCTATCTCCCTTGGAACATTATAGACTTGGGGCTTAAGCTTTGGTCCTTTAGCAAGATACTCGACGCATAGAGCCTGATTTGAGAATGACATGTCCATCACCTCGGATGGATGTCCCTCGGCCGATGTCAAATTTACTAGCCTACCCTCTGCTAGTAGGTAGATTCTCCGTCCATTCTTCAGTATATACTCCTCCAGATTCGGCCTCACTGTTCTCTTCGAGACCGATATCTCCTCGAGATCCGGAATGCTTATTTCAACATTGAAATGTCCACTGTTGCCTATTATCGCTCCATCCTTCATCTTAAGCATGTGTTCTTTTCTGATGACATGGAAATTCCCCGTTGCTGTTATGAATATATCTCCCTTCTCAGCTGCTTCGATCAGCGGCATAACTTGGAATCCATCCATAACCGCCTCTAGGGCTCTAAGCGGATTGACTTCCGTCACTATAACGTTCGCGCCCATCCCTTTTGCTCTCATGGCTAATCCCCTACCGCACCATCCATAACCGCAAACAACGAAGTTCTTTCCGGCTAAGAGAATATTTGTTGCCCTTAAGATCCCATCTATCGTGCTCTGCCCTGTTCCATAGCGGTTATCAAAGAGATACTTTGTATAGGCATCGTTTACGGCTATGACTGGATATTTAAGCTCTCCCTTCTTGGCCATCGCCCTAAGCCTTATGACGCCGGTCGTTGTCTCTTCTGTTCCGCCTATAATGCCATTTAGGGCCTCTGTTCTACTCGAGTGGATCGTGCTAACGAGATCAGCACCATCATCAAGCGTT
This sequence comes from Candidatus Bathyarchaeota archaeon, assembly GCA_003661975.1. Taxonomy (GTDB): domain Archaea; phylum Thermoproteota; class Bathyarchaeia; order Bathyarchaeales; family DTEX01; genus B63. The sequence goes on along the minus strand of QMXE01000046.1, from coordinate 9,974 downwards.
ATTACAGGTTTATAGTCAATGACTCTATTCACACACCAATAATATTCATCGGTTGTTTCTCCACGCCATGCATAAACGTGAACTCCCAAACTTGCAAGTGCAGCTGCAACCTCATCTTGTGTCGAAAGGGGGTTCGAGCCGCAGAGTGCAACTTCAGCCCCACCAGCACGTAAGGTCTCTATTAGAACCGCTGTCTCCTTCGTGACGTGTAGACATGCGCCTATTCTTACACCCTCCAGGGGCCTTTTCCTCTCAAATCTCTCCCTAATCTGCTTTAGAACCGGCATATGCCTGGATGCCCACTCTATAAGGAGGAAACCCTTCTCTGATAAGTTTAGATCCTTAACTTTATAGCTACTCATCATCTCTTACCTCATGAACTGAAAAACAATTTTTAGAAAGGCAAATTTGAATTTATCTTTTTTGAACTTCTTTTGATAATTTCTCAGAGGCCTTATCTCGCCTTAACATGCTTTACTATTGGGGGTTTAACCTTCTTTAGGACTCTATATCTGCAGTAGGGACATCTTATTCCAAGTTCGAGTTCAGAGGATTTTACAAGCGCACCGCACTTTAAGCATTGATAGAGTATTGCTGGCCTCTCCTCCTCACCCTCTTCTGATACCATACATCTATCCCTCTCGATCTTATCGATAAATTCCATTTTCAGATATTTAAACTGCATGCCTTGAGATCCTCATTAGATCTTTTTCCAGTCTTTCAATTCTCTCCCTTATTTTCTCAACTTCCCTCCTTACGTCTTCATCTAAAACCTCCTTCTTTCTCATCTCATTAGATCTTAAAATCAGTTCAAGTAGATCAGATTTGTATGTCTCTAGGAGCAGCCTAACATTTGGTATTAAGCAGTGTCCGCCTATCACCCCTGGAAACATCGGCGGCCGATCAAATCGAACCCTATGAGTATCCTCTATGAAGTCAACGATCTCATTGAAGTCGGCGTGAAAGTACCTGCTTATCCTATGCATCTCTTGGAAACAAGTGATCATCCAAGCCCTATATGTAGTCTCAAAGAGCTTAGCCAGCTCCGTCTCCCTCGACGACCTTAAAATCTTAACTTTAAGCCCTATTTCCTTAAAGTGCTTTGATGCTAACTCCGCTGATCGTTCATCAATGCCGCCGACATACTTCGTCCACCTTCTAATCTCCCATTTCATATGTTCTGGGTTTTTATGGACGCCCCTCACAGGTGAGTGTACAACATGTCTGCCGCTTCTTTTTCCGATCTCTTCTGTCGTTCCTACTGGAACAGTGCTGTTAATTATGGTTATTTCTGGATTGAAACTGTTCATGTACTCTATTGTGGACTTTATGAACTCTTCTCGATTATAGCATGGAATGCAAATATGCATGACGTCAATCTTATCTTTAGGCGCGTGAGCGTTGATCATTCTCATCTTGTCTGCGTCTAAGTCTATTCCGTAAACTCGGAATCTTCCACTCTCAACGATAATCTCGTAGAGGGGTCGGCCGACCTCGCCTAATCCTATAATGAGAACGCTCTTCATCGGCACATACACTCCAGTTACATAAAATTCCTTTATGGATTATTTATTTTGGATGTGGAATACGGACAGTTTGTATGTTATGACACGGAGATATATCTCGTTTGATCTTTTATATTTCAATTGTGTGAGACTGTTGATCTTGAGAAGGCATTATCTGATAACATGAGGTAACGCAGTGCTCTTAAGATAGATAATTCATTTATTTTTGATTCCATTTGGTATTGTCGAGTGTTGAGTCCATGTCGCGTTTGAGAGAGTATCTTGCTGGAAAACTTGAGGATTGGGAGTTAAGGATCCTGCCAGGCTCATATGATATAGTTGGCGACATAGCAATCATTAGAATACCGAATGCTCTGAGGCATAGGGCCGAGGAGATAGCTAAGGCTATAATGGAGATTAACGGTCATGTTAGGACGGTTCTCAATCAGGTTTCTCCGGTCTCTGGTAGTTTTCGCCTTCGTAGGCTTGAGTGGATAATGGGTGATAAAAGAACAGTTACCATCCACAGGGAGTATGGATGCCTCTTTAAGGTGGACCTAGAGAAATGCTATTTTTCGCCTAGACTCTCTTATGAGAGATACAGAGTTGCGGAGTTGGTTAGGCCCTCAGAGACTGTAATTAATATGTTTGCTGGAGTAGGATGCTTTTCTATACTTATAGCGAAAAGATCCAAGGCTGATAAGGTCTACTCGATCGATTTGAATCCTTGGGCGATCAAGTATGCCATCGAGAATATCAGGCTTAATGGAGTGGAGCATATAGTAGAGGCTATTCTCGGAGATGCAAAGACGATCATTAAGGAGAGGCTTATGGAGACTGCTGATCGCGTCTTAATGCCCCTACCGGAGAAGGCATACGAGTATTTAGATTATGCCGTAGACGCATTAAAGCCGAATGGAGGAACGATACACTATTACGATTTTACACATGCAGGGAAAGATGAGGATCCAATATGCAAAGTTGAGGAGAAAATTAGCCGTAAACTCAGCAAGTTTGGAATTGACTTTAAAGTTGATTTCGGCAAAATCGTTAGAACAGTCGGTCCCCGATGGTTTCAGGTAGTCCTTGACATAAGAGTAAACAAAAGGATTAAAAGGGCTGATCTTTAATTTTACACCATATTGTGAGGGTGATTTTATATGAAGAGGAGGCTTATGGATCTTCTTGCCTGTCCAATCGACAAGTATTATCCGCTAGAATTATATGTCTTTGAAGAAAAAGATGAGATAGTTGAAGGCATGATCGTATGCCCAAAGTGTCTCCGCTGGTATCCGATCAGAGATGAGATCCCAGAAATGTTACCTGATGAACTTAGAAATAAGAAGGATGAGATCGAATTTCTTAGGAAATGGCGAGATAAGATCCCAAAGAAGATACTATATGAGGGAAAGCCCTTCAATCTTAGCGAAGAGCAGAAAGAATCATAGATTGAGCTCTATGAGCCTATGTTTTTCGGCCGATTCAAGGATTGCCTCAGCTATCTTTAGAGCTTTAACTCCATCTAAACCTGTCACTATGGGTTTATCATTATTCAGAATGGAATTAACGAAATGCTGAAGCTCGAGCTTCAGTGGTTCCTCCCATTTATAACGTGGAATCAAGGTTTGATTTGATGTTTCAATAATTATCTCCTGCGTTATATAATCGACTGTTATTATCGCTTCGCTTCCGGTAACCGTGAGTTTTCTCACCTTATATGGCGTTAGCCAGTTTGCCTCAAGAAAGGCTGATTTCTCATCTGGAAATGCAAGCATCACTTGGGCGTAATCCTCAAACATTTTATGTCTCAGTCTTCCAGCTCTTGCGTAAACTGTGATGGGATCCTCCTCGAATATGAATCTCATGAGGTCTATGTCGTGTATTGCCGTGTCTTTTACTACGCCGACATCTCCTATCCTTTCAGGCCACTTTGAGACTCTCTTTCCAGTAGCCGAAACGGGCCTTCCAATCCTTCCCTCCTTAATAGCCTCCTTTAATCTTTTGACAGCTGGATTAAATCTCTCTATAAATCCAACAGTTAAATGTAGCCCTGCCGATTCGGCGGCTTCAAGCATCTTCTCAGCTTCGTTAACGCTGCTTGCCATAGGCTTCTCGACTAGAACATGCTTCCCGGCATCTAGAGCTTCCATTGCCTTCGAGTATAGATTTGTGGACCAGACGCAGATGGTTACAGCATCAAAATCCTCTTTTCGATAGAGATCTCTGCTGTCTGCATAGGCTTTTATATTGTATTTCTTTGAGATGATCTCTGCCCTTTCTCTGTTAATATCGCATACGGCCACCAGCTCCGCCTCTGGAATCTCGCTTAGAACCCGAATGTGGTTTCTTCCCCAGAACCCCGCTCCTATCACCGCTAGCCTTAATCTTTTCATCTCTTCCATACACCCCTACCTAAGCCGCGATATATGAATCCTTCCCTCTCAGCTTTATGCGGATCAATTATATTGGCTAAATCAACTATTATTGGAGGTTTCTTCATCATGGCCCTTACGCTTCCGAGACTTAGGCTCTCGAATTCCTTACGTCTAATAGCGATAACGAGGCAATCCGCATACTCCAGTGCCTTCTCTAGCGTCTTCTCTGCAGGATAGCCTAACTGAAGGAGCTCATCGGACTGGAAGCATGGATCGAAGATGCTTACTCTCCCACCTCTCTTCCTGAGGAGCCTAACTAATTCTAGGATCTGCGATTCTTTCGCCTCTCTAAGGCTACGTGAAGCCCCGAGAATCGTGATCTTTGCCCTCTTCACATTTTTTCTGCATGAGTGTATTGCATCTCTTATAAGATTGTATGCTTGCTTTGAGGCTTCACTATTCATTCTCCTAGCGAGAGAGGTCATTCTAAGTTTGATTCCAATGTTTTCGGCTTCGGAAATTAAGAGATGAGGAGTCTCAGTTGATCTTCCACCTTCAATGTTGGGAACTGATAAGTAGCAGCGGGGCTGACTGTTTACTGCTCTTAAAACCTCCATATAATCAATTCCCATCTTCTCGCAGAATGACGCAAGCTCATTTGATAGGGCTACATTTACGTCCTGATATATGTCACTAAAGACTGCCGCGGCCTCCGCTGTCTTAATATCGTTGATCCTTATGAATTCCCCATCCGATATTAGGCGTAGAACTGCCTCAGCCGCTTTTAGGCTCTGCTCGTTTATCGCCGATATTATCCTAGTGCCCCTTCTTAGATAATCCAGCTCTCCTCCAGCTGGCGCTGCTGCCGGACTGTATGCGAGTCCGAAGTCTATGCCTGCCTCTAGCCCCGATGTTCTCTCAAGAGTCTTAATTATCAAATTTTCAGTCATGGAGGGGGCTAGTATGCTCTGAACTATTATCAGCGATCCGGGATAAAGGTTGAGTCCAACCCCTCTGCAGTTCTCTTCAAGTTCAGTGTATATCGGTCTCTTCTTTCCATCTATCGGTATCTCATCTGCAAAGAATATGATGTCGCTTGATGAGACTGCCTCGCGGATGTCAGTAGTTGCTCTCAGCTTTCGCCTCATTAAATTCTTCCTTAACATCTCATTGAGCTCTTGTTCGCTGAAAAAAATGGTTCCCTCATTAATTCGCTTCGTAATGTAGGGGTCAGAATTAAAGCATATAGCATTAAGGTCTGCATCTGAAAATAAGCATGCCGTAGCTAATCCTATTCTTCCACAATTTACGATCGTAATCCTATGTCTCTCCTTCTCTTCAGGAGTGTTCAGTTTGAACTTATCGAGAGCCATGGCTTCGGTCATTCCATGCTTCCTCGAGGATTCTTTATCGAAGCTGAACAAAACGGAAGATGCGGCAACCGATGAATCCTCCTATCTGCTAAATAAATTCTTATATTATGATCATGATATATCCGCCTTTCTCATAGGCTGTTTCATTGAGTCTTAAGGAATTCGCATACTAGTAGTCTTAACCATCGAATCTATAATGACCTTTTAGACAAAAAGATTTTAAGCAACCTTTGAGATTATCCTTTTCTCTCTGAAATACCGTGAGGCGGATAGTCTTGAGCGGGAATAAGCTGAATCCAGCCCCGCTTGGATTAGCCGGGTTTGGATTTACAACGGTCCTTTTAAATCTTATAAACTCAGGCCTGCTCGATTCATCAGCGATGCCAGTAGTCTTAGCTATGGGAATATTCTATGGCGGTCTCGCCCAGATAATAGCTGGTATCCTCGAGGCGCGGCTGGGCAACACATTCGGGGCGGTTGCCTTCACATCTTATGGACTGTTTTGGTTGTCTACTGTGAGCATAATTATGGGATTCTTTGGGGAGGCATCAAAAGCAGGGGTGGCTGCTTATCTTGTTAGCTGGGGAGTCTTCACAGCCTATATGGCGATAGCCGCTAAGAGCCATGATAGAGCGACAAGGTTAATCTTTACGACGTTAGCTATACTCTTCTTCCTGCTAGCTGCCGGAGAATTTAATCAGACAGTGCACGTTATTGGAGGATATGAGGGACTGATCTGTGGTTTTTCGGCGATATACGCATCAGCCGCAGGAGTTATAAATGAGGCCTTAGGCAGAAAAGTCCTTCCAACCTGAAGCATTTCATTTTTTTGAATTTAAAAATAAGGGGTGGAGATTACTGTTTGAGCGATTACTCGATTATCTTGTAGACTCTATCTCCTTCCCTTACTCTCTGCTCAACCTTTAGACCAATACTCTGTCCAGCCTCAGCAGTCGTAATATTTTTATGTTCAATCTGCATTGATTGGACCGTCTGCTCAAAATTTGTAGTCGCACCTTGAATAAGTATCTTATCTCCGATTGATAACTTGTCACTTAACTCCACAACTGCAACGCTTATTCTCGTGAAATAATGCGTAACTCTGCCCACTTCCTTCAATTTCCTCTCCGACATAACATTTTCACCTTACAAGAGATTAGTTGGTCGGCCTTAAATTATTTTAGATCAAAGACTGAACTTACCAAAAGACTTAAAATTTCAGTTCAACATCGTTCAATATAGGTGCGGGGGTGTCCGAGTGGTCAAAGGAGGCAGGCTTAGGACCTGCTGGCGTAGGCCTGCGCGGGTTCGAACCCCGCCCCCCGCACCAACCATGTAATAATTCAACTTTAATCTACATTTTCCATATCGGTCATAAAAGATCTATTTTTCAGCTCACTCCATTTGATAGCATTTTGGCTCTTGACAACATTAAAGGCTTATTCATACAATTAGCTTGATGAACCATGCTCTGATCTTACTGCTTTCTATCTTGAAGGTATATTTTTCTGGCATTTTCTATTGCTTCCCTAAGGTTTACTGGGTATGAGAATTCCAATCCAACCTTCTCATATAGTATCCGGATTATTCTGCTCTCTAGAAATGATGAGCCAGCTTCACCGAAGAGCTCGCTTATCTTATCTATTAGGATCGCAGCTTTTTCCTCTGCTGATTCTGCTTGGCAGCTTTGCCTTAAAAAGTAAAGGAGCGTCCTCTTCGTTGATTCTCCAAGTATATCTAATGCTTCTTCCACAGATTCAATTAGGAGTTTATCAAACTTTTTTATGTTGGGCTCATCACCCATTCATATCACGGGCGTTAATTTAATCTTAAAATGCCTCTCATCCATTTCGAATCCTATATTTAGGAGTGGTGTCTTTGGTTTTATTCCCCTAATGAATAATGTGTCGTGCAGCATTTCTATGCGCAGGTAAACATCTGATAGGGCTGCAAGCTCATCCGCCACGTGGATCAAGGGCCTTATGACATTAAGTCTGATATCTCTGTTATTTCTAATTAATGCGACATCTTCACCCAATATTTTTAGGGCCTCCCTCTCTCCATAGTTATACTCCATCGTATCGAATCCCATTATAGAAAGGACTGATTTTCCAGTCTTCTCTCTCAACTCTGAGATCACGGACCATATCTTTTTCATATCCTCCTCGAGTGATCTACCCTCCAAAAGGATTATGCCGCTCTCCTCTCTTCCCTTATAATCTGTTATAACGAGATTCTCGTGAAACTTCCGATCAACAAACAGAGTGAATGTCTCTCTTATTGTTCGGGCGCTCATACCCTGGGGTGGGAGGATGACGACTCCATGTCCCTGATTTAGGAAGTTACATGCAAATGGACATATTAGCCGTTCAATCGGGAATGCAACGTCGCTCTCAATCTCTAGGAGATTATAGCCTCCTCCACGGATCCTTCTGCCTAAATAATCATCAAGATCCTTAACGCCTGTTGAGAAATAGTCTTTTCTGTGAGGTATCACCGCATACTTTGCTATCGGATGTCTTTTGGACATCGTTGAGAGGGGCATTAAGACTTGAAATCCATTCTTTAATGTGAATACGTATTTTGGACGGGTGATCTCGGACCATCTATTCTTTAATATGGATAGCTCTCTGACGATAACTCCGTCGTATTCTTTTCTTTGCAGTAGTATGACCACATCGGCTAGGAATTCCTCTATTCCATATCCGATCTTTTCCTCCCCGTATGGAACCTCTAGGATAAGCAGTGTTGTGCATTCAGCCTTTCTTAGCACTTTGCTCAGAATCGTATGTATGAATGAACGCATATCTATGGGTCTCTTGAAGGCTTGAGCTACAGCCGAGAAGGAATCTATGACGAGTCTTTTCGCCTTTAACGAATATATTCTATCTAAGATCCAATTGAAGACGTCGGATATTCCCTCCCCCTTCACAGTGAATAGATCCAAGAATTGGAATTTTCTCTCAGCCTCAAGTCTCTCAAAATCATATCCGAAATTCCTCATGTTCTCTATGAAGGATTCGCGGCTCTCCGCGAAGCTTACGTAGACGCCGGGCTCGTTTAAGTCTAATGCTCCATGATAGAGCCAGCTTGCTGAGAAGACCGTCTTTCCAACACCCGGGTTGCCAGCGACGACTATTAGGCTTCCCTTCCTGAAGCCTCCTCCAAAGATCTGGTCGAGGCCCTTTATGCCTAACGGAACTATCTTCGGATTCATGGAAGCCGCTGCCCCCAAAACCCAAATCGAAATGTCAGTAAGGATAATTCTTTACCAAATATTTAAAGATTATTTTATCTAGTTGAAAAATGATTCAATTAGAAAAATTGTTATTTACCGATGGAAAAGGCTTATTAACCATGCGCACATATCTTTTATCTGTATCCTCATATCACATGGTGATATGTTGAGGGAAGCGCGTATTTTATCAGGTATACCCGGCTTGGATGAATTGATTAGAGGAGGATTTCCTAAGCGATCCGTAACGCTGATAAGTGGTGGTCCGGGTAGTGGAAAGACGATCTTCGCCCTTCAAATGTTGATCAGCGGCGCTGAAAAGTTCGATGAGGCCGGCGTATATGCAACATTAACTGAAACTCCTGAAGAACTTAGACTCGATGCATCATCATTCGGCTGGAATATTGAATCCTTAGAGAAAACCGGAAGACTTGCAATTCTGGATCTTAGACCTTCAAGATTTTTGGAGTTGAAGTCTGAGGGAAGAACAGACTCATTTTTCTCTTGGGTTTGGAAGAATATACGCTTAAAGGCTGAGGAGACGGAGGCTAAGAGGATAGCAATTGACTCATTAAATGTCCTTTCAGCATATTTCAGTGACGAGCATCAATTTAGACAGAAGATTATGAGCTTGATTGAGGCTCTTCACAAATTTCCTGAATGCATAAGCCTGCTACTATTCGAGCAGATTACATTAGAGAGGACTATCGAGGAGTTCTTAACAGACGGAGTCATAATTCTACATTATATTCCAGTCAAGAATGGTATGCTGAGAGCCATACAGATCCTTAAGATGCGGAGAACCGAGCACAGCGAATATTTTCATCCACTCAATATAACGCGTGAGGGAATAAGGATAGATCCGGAAGAGACCGTCGCGCTCTTTTAATTGGATCTGGGATGCTAAAGTGAAGCGCGAGAGGAGGATGATAAATGCTGAGGGCTTATTGGCTTCGAGATATCATTCAACCATAGTCGCTCAGTCAGCCTCGATAAGTCTGCTCTCGCGCCTTAGAGGGGAATATTATAAGTGTCCACACTGCAAATTGCTAATTCAAAAGAGTGAGGCTGAGATCTCAGGATTTAATGCTGAACACTCAATGCGCTATATTAGATGCCCAAGATGCGGGAGGAAGATTGCCGGTTTAACTGATAGAGGCCCATTGGGCGAAGTGATCAGAGGCGCGGCATCAATTGCAATTGGAGGAACACTCGCAATAATTCTCTATCCATTAGTGAACATTTACGCTATACAATTGGGATTCTTCCTCTCACTCTATGGAACTCTTAAAATGATAATAAAGCCTAGCGGATAGGGGAGAATAAAGATGCTACTAAGAGTATGGAGACTGGAATTCTAGGCTTTGACTGGTTGATCGTTGGAGGGCTACCCAGAGGATACTCTTATGCCATTATCGAAGGACTTGGAGCTGGAAAGGTGCTGTTTGCATTCAATTCCTATATAATGGGCTACGAAGTGTGGAAG
>QMXE01000045.1 GCA_003661975.1 Candidatus Bathyarchaeota archaeon | reverse complement strand
TATTGAACTTAAGGATGTAAAGGGTCACATAAAATTTGAGAATGTATATTTTGGGTATGAGAAGGACAAGCCGATCCTAAAGAATGTGAGCTTTGAGATCAAGCCGGGAGAGACTGTTGCGCTACTTGGACCAACGGGATCCGGAAAGAGCACGATCATCCATCTCCTAATGAGATTTTACGATGTAACCTCTGGGAGAATATTGATCGACGGGCATGACATAAGAGATGTAAAGTTGAAGTCCCTGAGGAGACATATAGGCATAGTCTCTCAGGAGATCTTCCTATTCAACAAGACCGTCAAGGAGAACATATCGTTTGGCAGACCTGATGCCTCCATGGATGATATCATTAGAGCCGCCAAGATCGCGCAGGCACATGAATTCATAATGAAATTGCCAAATGGCTATGATACGATAATCGGAGAGAGGGGAGTAAACCTCTCGGGCGGGCAGAGGCAGAGGATAGCGATTGCAAGGGCATTACTGCTGAATCCTAAGATCCTAATTCTAGACGACTCAACCTCAAGCGTGGATGTTGATACGGAATATGAGATCCAGAAGGCCCTCAGCGCATTATTCAAGAATAGAACGACAATAGTGATTACGCAGCGCATATCCACAATTCGGAATGCAGACAAGATAATCGTGATGGATAATGGCGAAATAGTAGAGGAGGGAAACCATGAGACGCTCATAGCGAAGAAGGGCATCTACTACAGGCTCTATCAGACGCTCTATGAGGCGCAGAAGGAGGTCATAGAGACAGTTGATGCACGACGCAGAAGAGAAGAGAAAATGATGCAGAGAAGGAGTGGTGAGTGAATATGGGCTGGCATCCTCATCATCATCCGCCTCTACCGGAAGTTAAGAAGACTACGCGTAGAATGTCTAGCAGAGAAATCTTTGCCAGACTTATCGAGTATTTAAGGCCATACAAGAAATGGATTGTAGCAGTTACAATCGCAGTTATAGTCACATCTATTACTGGAATTGCAAGCCCATATATTCTCGGCAGGGAGATAATAGCCAAATACATATTAAGGAGGGATCTTCAGGGTCTCCAATGGATCATCCTAGTCTTTATTGGAATTCAGGTTGCCAATTGGATCGCCAATACTATCCGCACTTATGGAATGGGAAAGATAGGTCAATCTTTACTTTTGAGGATGAGAAGCGATCTATTCTCGCATCTACAGGAGCTTTCCTTCAGCTTCTATGATGAATCGGATAGCGGAGATCTCATATCAAGAGTTACAAATGATACGGATGCTATCGGCGAGGCATTCACGTCAGGCCTAATCCAAGTTGTAAGCGACGTTCTGAACCTCCTCATGATAGTAATAGTGATGTTTAGCATTAACGTCCAATTGAGCCTCGCATCGATGATCGTTGTGCCATTAATGATCATCGCCGCAGCCCTATTCAACTCAAAATTTAGAGCTGCATATCAGATGCAGAGAACTAAGATCTCAAGCGTAACATCTAAGCTTCAAGAGAGCATCTCAGGCATAAGGGAGATACAATCCTTCACTAGGGAAAAGGACTTCATAGAGGAGTTCAAGAGGACAAACCTGGAGAATCTTCAGGCTAATCTCCAAGCGACGAAGGTTTGGGGATTATTCTTCCCGACAATACAGCTGATAGAAGCCGCTGGAATGGGAGTGGTTATACTCTACGGTGGATGGTTAGCCTTCAACGGCATGCTAGGGCCGATTGAAGATGCCGTTGGGACACTAATAACATTCATAATGTATGTGGGAATGTTCTTCGGCCCAATATTTGACCTGACAAACTTTTATAATACTATCCAGTCGGCATTCGCCGCGGCGGAGAGGATATTCGAGATCCTCGATGTTAAACCCGAAATAAGAGATCGTGAAGATGCCGTTGAGATACCTCCAATAAAGGGCGAGATAGAATTCAGAAATGTAACATTCGAGTATAAGCCTGGAAAGCCCGTCCTACGCAACGTAAGCTTCCACATAAAGCCAAAAGAGACAGTAGCGCTTGTAGGACCAACCGGCGCCGGAAAGAGCACAATAATAAAATTGATATGCAGATTCTATGAGCCAAAGTCAGGTCAGATTCTAATCGACGGATATGACATAAGGAAGGTTAAGATGAAGCCCCTCAGAAGGCAGATAGGCATAGTTCCACAGGAGACCATCCTATTCTCCGGGACCATCATGGATAACATAAGATATGGAAGGATCGATGCATCGGATGAGGAAGTGATAGCCGCAGCCAAGATCGTCGGCGCACATGAATTCATTGAGAGATTGCCGAAGGGATATGAGACTAGGATCGGAGAGGGCGGTGCGGGACTATCCGTTGGACAGAAGCAATTAATAGCATTTGCACGTGCATTAATCAGGAACCCGGCGATACTAATAATGGATGAGGCGACCTCAAGCATAGACCCCTACACTGATCTGTTAATTAGAAAGGCTATGAAGGCGCTTCTTAAGGATAGAACCTCAATAATCATCGCTCATAGGCTCTCAACGGTGAGGGATGCAGATAGGATTCTAGTCATCGATGATGGTAGGATAGTTGAGGAGGGAACTCATGAAGAGCTCATCGAAAAGGGCGGATTATACAGCCACCTATATGAGATGCAATTTAAGGAGCCCGAGCCCATAACAATCAAAAAGGGAGTAAATGCGACATAGTTGGAATCTCATTTCAGAGATATCTTGACGGATGAGATCTCATGTGGATTCACGCTGAAATTCACTGTATCACCGCTTACCTCAATTTCTTCCAAAACCGTCTCCTCTAAGAAATCAGTCTTCACGGCAGAGCTTATCCCCCTATATAAGTTCAGGGTAATCCTTGCGTCAGTCCTCTTTCCCGCAGTCTCATATAATCTCAAGATTATATCTTCTGTATCCTCGGCTTTCTTGACGGCTGTCACTATTAGATTTTCTGGCTCAGCTTGAATGAAGGAGAAAGAAAATGGCATCTCCACCTTAGATATGGACTTAACATATGGTATTAGCGGATAGTTGAATTCATAGCCCTTTCGAACAGCATCGCCTCTAATCCAGTCTCCAATGTGCGGATGAAGCGAGTAGCCGATTTCATGCAGGCCCTCATCCGTGTTAAATGCAGGCCATGTGGGACTGCGCAGAATGGTCAATCTGACCATTCCATCCCTATAATCACATCCATACTTTGAGTCATTAAGAAATGTTACTCCGTAGCTCCCATCACTCTCGGATACGTCGATCCACCTCTGCAACGGCCTTTCCTCATCGCTCATCGGACGGGTAACAGCTCCAAATGGAATCTCATATGTGAAAGTGGGATCTGAAATGTTGAATGGAAATCCAACCTTTAATGCTGAGTGTATCTCATGCCAGTCAACTCTGAGATTAAAGTCAACCCTATCTAATCTGGAATATAATATCACTTCTTGAGTGTATCTTGACGTCTTGAAGCTTCTGGTTATCCTTACCCGCGCCCTGACTGGACCGTTCTCGACAACCCTTACTGTAGGCTTCGAGGTTATATTCCATGCCTTTCCAACGAAGACGTTTGAACGATTAAAGATCCTTCCATCGCTGGTGTAGCGTATCAGCCTCCCCTCGGAATCCCCCATATCCTCTATCAGCTGTAACAGATTGCCTCCTAATGATCCAGCGATTAATTCTCGACCATTCTTCTTGTCAATTATACTATCTACCAATCCAATCTCGTTTATGCTCACCCTATAGAATCTATTCTCCAACAGATCTTTCTCAGCCCTTAACTCAACTTCATGACCAATCGGGACTTCCCCGCGGGTCACACGAAAGATCTTATATCCAAGCGATGGAACATCCTCAGCCTCGAATAGAACCCTTAATTTGCCGTTCCTTCCATGTTTGATTATCTGCAGGGGAACGGGCTTTCCTTCCGGATCAATGATGTTAATCGACTTCCAGCTACTCGGCACCTTAAGTTCCACATCGACAACATCGCTTCTGACCCAGGATAGGCTATTGAAGACTATTATGGCCATCTCATCTCCGTCCATGCATACTTTTGACATAATAGATTCTAGGGCCTTCCTTAGCAGGTCATTTCCGATATCGAATGTCTCATCATAAAGGATGTGAGCGTCCCTCTCCGCCTCTGGAATGACGCTTCCACCAATTATATCATGAAATTGATTGAAGAGGACGTTTCTCCAGGCCCTATTCAGCTGTTTCTCCGGATATTCAAAGCCCGAAAGCTTAGAGGCTATCAAAGAGAATTTCTCAGTTGATAGTAGGAGATTCTCCGCTAAACGATTCCTCTTGTTGATCCTTGCACAGTTCGTTAAGTCCCCAACCAATTCAAAGTCAAGTTCATCCTTTAAAACTGGAAGGCCATCTGCCTCCTTAACTATCTTATCGAAGAATCCATCGGGCCTGCTAAATTTGACTTGGATCTCAGGCTCTAGGTCAGAGGCAACCTTCTTTACGTTCTGTATTTCCTGATAGGTTGGTCCTCCTCCGTGATCTCCAGCTCCAATAATCATCATGGCATCTTTTAGTCCGTATCTTCTGAAGACTTCAAGGATAAACTCCTTCAAGTCTGGATCCGGCTTCCCATAGGTTGGCCTCGGATCCACCTTAAATTTGCCCCATCTAAGACGATACGCCAATACGCGGGATCCATCCGGAGCCTCCCACCAGAATATCTCCTCGCCCTTAGCTCCCCTGCTGAAGCAGAAATAGTCCATTCCACACTTCTTTAGGATCTGAGGCATCTGCCAATTGTGGATCCACGTATCAGGAAGCCATCCAATCCGACATGTAACTCCAAATTTACTCTTGAAGTATCGTTGTCCAAAGAGGCACTGCCTTATTAGGGATTCTCCACAGGGTATGCCGCAGTCAGGCTCAACATACATGCCCCCAACTATCACCCAGCGTCCTTCCCTAACATACTTGGCGATCTCAGCGAAGATCTCCGGGAAGTGCTTCTCAACCGTCTCGTAGAGAACCGCTTGACTCTGAACATAAACGTAGTCCTCATCTAATCTGAGATTATCGATTGCCCTCGTGAATGTCAATTTGCAGCAGTCATGGATTGTTTCGGGATCGTATCTCCAGAGCCAGGCCACATCGATGTGAGATTGACCGCAAATATGAATGTTGTATTGCCCCATAGAAGACACCAACTAAATTAAAGATCATTGTATTTTTGGAATATAAAACTAAAAGGGAGGTTTTGATGCTTTATCCAGCCTCAGACTTCTCCTCCTCTAACAGAAAAGATATTACTTTGGCAGCCTTTTCCGGAGGGATCCTATCAGTATTTATCGCTATGTCAAATGGAGGGAGCTTTGAGATATCCGCCTTATGAAGTCGGCGGATGATCTTTGCAACCTCCCGATCCTCATCCTCCAACTCCTTAAATGCAACGAACTCGGGCTCCTTGGATCTCATTGATCTCCTACGAGCTCTCTCATCCCTTGAGGCTACAAGCAGGACTATTATGCCCTGATCTTTCTGCTTTGCAGCGAAGAATGCAGGTTCACCCTCAATTATGATCGTTCTCTTCTCTTTCCCGCTGACCTCCTGAAGTCTCCTATAGATCTCCTTATCCTTCTTTAAGAGGCGTTTACGAGCGATTCCTCCAAGCCCCATAGTTCCCTCATCAACTATCTCAACTGATAGACGTTGCCTCACAAGCCGGGCTATAGTCGTTCTACCTGACCCAGGAAGCCCATAGAGGATTATGCGTGGTCCTGCAGGATAGATTGGTGAACGGCGAATTACGGTCTCTGGAATATTGAATATTAAGATTGGAAATCTGATAAGCCCATCGACGGCGAGTGCAAGGATGAATGGAAGTCTCGGATCGATATTCCATAGAAGGCCTCCAATCATACATGCTGGTATGCTCATGACTCTCCAGAGGAAGTCCCTCGTTGCCTCCCATTCGCTCTGTAGCTCCTCCGGTATGACCTCAGTTGAAATGGCGGTCCATGCAGGTCCTGAAGACTCTCCTATCGCACGTAGGATCCAAGCGACTAGGGGAATAAAGGCTACCCAAGAGAAGCCATAAAGCTCCTTGATCGTTCCTCCAGCTATGAGCAGCAGAATACAGAGGTATATGAATGGACGCATCATTAATATCACCTTTTTTCTTCCCCGCTTATCCGATATCTCAGCTAATGGAAGCAGCATCAACGACGCTGTTAGACTGTATACGGCTGGAAGTAAACCTAGAATATACAGTGGGGAACCGCATACTTCAGCCGCATAAATAATCCAGAACGGCCCTACAGTCTCCCATGCCCATGGACCAGTCATGGACATGAGAAGCCAGGATGATGCCTTTCTCTCCTTCGATATGCGATACATCTTAACTATTTGGTTGAGCGCTTCCCTCGAAGCCTCTAGAATGCCCATTTTAGCTTTAGCCTTAACCGGCCGATCTTCAAGTTTAAGATGCGTATATAAGAGGATAATGATTGAAAGCGGGAACTGCAGTAGATATATCATCCTAATACTCCTTAGGCCTCCAAGCATATGGATGGTTAATGCTCCTAAGGGAGGAACGATCACATTGGCAAGATTATTCAATGTGTTAATGGCCGCTATAGAACGGCTTCTGCTTTCCTGTCTTGAAGAAGAAAAGAGTATGGATACGTAGGCTGGAGCTGAGATTGCCGCTCCAACGGCTCCAAGGAGATTCGCTATGGTTATCACCCGCCAATCTGGAGCTAATGCAAAGATCAATGGGATTGGAGTTGTAATCGCAGTTCCAAGGATTAGCATCCTCTTTCTGCCATAATTATCTGAGATCCAGCCTCCGAACAATATGAATATCAGGAATATGAGAGACCATATTGAAGATAAGAATCCAAGCGCAACCGCGTCTGCACCTAAGATTTCCTTGACGAATAGGGAGTCTAAGCCTCCGGTTAACCCGGCAATAAGAGTTAAAGAGACATTCCTAACAGTAAGCACTCTTATGTTCCCTTTTATTAGAGCATTAGTCTTTGCCAGTGCATCCTTGATGAACATTATTCTTCAGCCAAAGGATTAAGACAATCGATCTTCTCATTAATTAAGTTTGCCATTTTCTAGTAGCCTCAAGTCGATGCGCTTCTGAGGGGGACGGCTGGATCAAATGTTAAATACAGCCGATCGAATGGTTAATGGGTGAAAAACCATGATTAGAATTGGTTTTGTCGGTTGCGGAAGCATGAGCCACGGCCACGTAATCAGACTATCCCGCCTAGAGGAGGGCGAGGCGGAGATTAGGGGCTTATGCGACGTTAACATCGAGAATGCCAAGAGGCTAATGAAGACGGTTAATAAGTTTCGGAATATTTCTCCAGAGCCCTTGACGGAGAAGAATCTATACTCGGATTATTTAAGGATGCTTGACAGCCTCGAACTTGATGCATTAATCGTCTGCACACCTCACGTATTCCATTATGAACATGTCATGGCCGGGCTTAGAAGGGGACTGCATGTGCTTGTTGAGAAGCCTATGACTCTAAGCGTAAAATATGCGGAGGAGATGAGAGACACCGCGGAGAAGAATGGTCTCATATTGGCGATAGGCTATCAGAGGCACTTCCAGCCGGAATACTTCTATGCAAGAGAGGTCATAAGGTCTGGGAGGATCGGTGAGCCGCACTTTATACTTGCATGGCTAACTCAGGATTTAAGGAGAGCTATAGGTCGAAGGAGCTGGTATCTAAACCCAAAACTTTCAGGGGGAGGACAGGTTATTTGCTCCGGAACCCACCTGAATGATATAGTTCTGTGGGTAACCGGAACTGAGCCTAGGAGAGTAAAGGCATTCATGGATCTTGAGGGAGCCGAAGTTGAAATGTATGCCGCTCTATCCGTTGAGCTTTCTAATGGAGCCTTAGCTAGCATCTCCCTACTCGGAGACTCCCCTGAAATCGACGTGAGGGAAGAGATGAGAGTCTGGTGTAGTAAAGGAGCAGTATTCGTAAAGGAGGGGAAAGTATACATCCAAGAGAAAGGAGGGGATCTAATCATGATCTCACAGGAGAATCTGCCAAGCCCACCAAGCCCAAATCCGGATGTAAACTTCGTCAGAGCCATCCTCGGAAGGGAGGAGTGTCTGGTTCCAGCTCAATGCGGAGTAAATGCTACGAGGCTTGAGCAGATGGCATATCAAGATGCAAGACCCATACCAAGCAATCTTAAACCATACATTTTAGGCTCAAAGTAGATTCAAATGTCCGGGTGACAGTAGTAAATTCTCGGTGACGCAAGCCCTATGATGAAAATTGCAGTGTGGAGCGGAGATCTATCCGATTCTTATCTAAAGAAGGTTGGGCAGTTAGGCGTTGAATGCATAGATTTTCGTGATGCAAATCTCTTTCCCGGAGTTGAGGAGAACGGCTATCCAAGATTAGATGCAGTCCTGAGGATCAAGAGGAGACTCCGCAGATTCGGCTTAGAGATCAACCGTGTAACATTGCCCAACATAACTGAGAGGTTCATGAAGGATAAGAGGGGCGGGGAGAGGGAGCTCGAGAATTCATGCAGGGCCTTAGAGGTATTCGGCAAGGCTGGAATACCGATAGTAAGGCAGAGATTCGCTGGCAGCACGTATGATCATCTAACGATCCGCTATGCTTCTAAGCATAGAGGCGGATATATCTCTAGAGGAGAGATCCTGCGGCCAGTTCACGAATCGACAAGTATCCCAATGCTTGAGGAACTTGAGGACTGGTGGAGACACTTCCACGCGGTTTATGAGCGGCTGGTCCCCATAGCTGAGGACTATGATGTTAAGATCGGGATTCACCCCTCCGACGCTCCGCTACACAATACTCCACTTGGAGGTTTAGGCCTCCACAGAGTAATAGATGAATTTCCCAGCAAGAACGTCGGATACATCTATTGCTGCGGAACAAGAGCTGAGGCTGGAGGGCTACCGCTAGTCCTAGATGAAATCAATTATTATGGAAGGAAAGGCCGCATCTTCGAGGTTCACTTCAGAAATGTAAGGGGAAGCTTGGCTACATCGGGAGGATTCGAGGAGGTTCTCCTAGACGATGGAGACATGAACATGTTTAAGATAATTCTAGAACTGAAGAATGTTGGATTTGACGGGTGCTTAAATCCCGATCATGTCCCGAAGATCGAGGGCGACGGGCCTAATGTCCATCAGGCTCTTGCCTATTCGATAGGATATATAAAGGCGCTGCTCGCAGCCCTCGCCGCTCTATGACCGGAAGACATTCTTTAAGCGAAATAGAAAGCCCTTTTTGGTTCTCCGCTCAGTTTATATCTTTGAGCCGATCCTAAAGGATCTGGGATGATCTAGAATGACCTATGAGGAACCTGGATTTCTTCGACGCCACTGGATCTGGATAGTTTCGGCGATCATACTCATCGCCGTTCTCCTATATGGAGTCTATGTTTGGCTTAACTGGATGATCCTGCAGATCATGTATGCCAGAAAGGCCGGCATAGACTGGTTCAATACAGTCTTCTATAATGGCTTGACGTTTACTTTAGCTGCGATTCTAGCGTTGTTTTCAATAAATCCGCTTTTTGGACGTAGCGACATATATGAGGCTTGGCAATCCATAAAGGTTGCAGTTACATCTGTATCCGGAGCCTTTGAGGCTGCCGCTCCGCCTTTTTCAGTTAAGGCTCGAGGGGCTATCTGGGCATTCTGGCAGCTCATTAAATGGGCATTTGCATTCTTTGTGATCTCATCTCTAAATGGCATACCATTCCTTGGGAGGGTTACTCCGATCTTCTGCATGATGCTAGCTGGGATTGGAGATTGGAGTTTAATACCGAGGATACTTGTTTTACCTGTCCTTCCAGCCTCAAGCTCCGAACTCATCTATTTGATGCCGACGTTAGAGGTTGAATATCGCCTCGTATATGTGATCTCAGCGTTGATCCTCACGGTCATAGCCGTTAGGGTCTCGATAAAGCTCATCAAGCATTTCTTCACTGAGGGACAGAACATTTGGATGAGAGACCTATTCATCATATTCTCCTGCATAACTTTAGGCATAATCTTAGGTTCTCCATACTGGAGCATGGATGTTACAACACCCTACGATTATGTGATTTGTGTTACGCTTTTCGTTGGCTTCATCATCGCGGCTGTATTTTTCCATCGCGGAGGATTTGGAGCCGAAATGAGAGGAAAACGCAGAAGGATCATCACATTCACCGCCATCATAATAATCGGGATAATATTGGCTAATGCAGGTATCATAGCCTTCTTCAAACTTAACTGGAACAACAATTGGGTTCAATATGAATGGAAACCCCTAATGGAGAAGAGGATCGCAGTGACGAGATGGGCTGCTGGGATAGACGGGATAAAGAGACATTTAATCTCAGAGATCCCAACTGGCAACGTTACCAAGATACTCTCGCTGATCAGACAGTGGGATCAAAGAGCGGCCTACACGAAAATGAAGAATCAGATCGGAGTTAACTGGATGACTCTGAGCGATTCGGACATAATTTATATTGGCGGAAGGGAATACTGGGCGGCTCCAACGACGATCATGTATCCAAGCGACGATTGGATCAGTAAGCATCTCATCTACACGCATACCTCAAAGATCATAGTCATTGACAGCCACAGCGGAGAATTCGTGCCAGTCACGGAGGCATTCGGCGTTAAGAGGGAGCCGCTCATATACTACGGCGAAGGATTTGACGTGAACGTCTATACGAACGTTAGGGGATTTGAGGAGATAGGGAACGTCTCATATCCGGGAGAGCCGGATTACGTCCTCTCAGGGTGGCAAAGGATCCTTTGGTTCCTCCTTGAGGGACAATTAGGATTCGCCTTCTCCCCGCCCCAAGAGAAGATAAACATGCTATATTGCAGAAACGTCCTCAAGAGAGTAAATAACATTTTGATTTATGGCTTAAAGGCTGATCCAGACGTTTATCTAGTCAGCGACGGAGAGAGAATATACTATGCCGTTCAAATCTACATTGACTATCCGCTACATTCAGGGTTTTCCTCAAGCTCATACCTGAGATTTTTTGCCGTAGTGCTGGTTGACGTTGAGGATGGCAGAATGAAAGGATATATTGTGGGCAAACCTGATGGATTCCTAATCGACTTCTATAGGAAATACTATTCACATTGGAGTAATCCTCCCGAGTGGCTCATTCCACAACTGAGATATCCAGAGGCCCTCCTTGGAATGCATGATCTACCAGGCCAGTTGGATGTAGACTTCTACTATCACGTTGAGGATCCATTCGTTTGGAGGTCAGGCTCACAATTCTATGAGAGACCCGGAGCAACTGAGGTTTTGTATGTGCTAATGATCAAGGGGAATGAGCCGTGCTTCGTAGGCCTACAGCTCGTCGAATTTCAGGCATCTCCGGGGAGAAATCTCGCAGGGATCTACATAGCCTACGGAGGATCCGATCTTGGACGCATAGAACTCTACAGCGTTCCGAATGCGACTACGCAGTTTATAGGTCCATCCGCAGCGTTACAGGCATTCGAGACTGACGATTATGTTCGAACTCAGCTGACCCTGCTTACGAGCAGAAGATTCGGTAATATCCTATTATACTCGATTGGAAATAGGCTATACTATTTCATTCCGGTATATGTTGAGGCTGAGATA
>QMXE01000044.1 GCA_003661975.1 Candidatus Bathyarchaeota archaeon | reverse complement strand
CTTCAGCCTCGACGAGCACAGGATCAAAAGGGGCATCTATTCCATTAATGGAACGATGACTCAAAATCTAAAGGCCACATGATAATGATTTCCAGCATCACATCCTACATGGCGATATGCGATTATCCTCTGCTCCTCGCCTATGCTCCGCTATCCCAAGCAGACTCTATAGACAAGATTGAAACAAAGCGGTTCTATAGGAGAAAAGCGCAGAAATGAACATGACTTTATATACTCCCCTCTATCGCTCTAGAAGCGATTATTGGCTCACAGATCAATCTCAAAAAATTTCAGAAAAGCAAGCAGCAGATCCAATAAGCATTCATCCACAAACACACAAGTATATATACTAAATTTTTGCCAGCAAAGCAAATTCCAAGATCGATTATAGCGAGGATCGAATTGCTCCAGATCGATCTCCGATCCACTATCTCCTCAGAGAATTCGGATATAGAGCGCTTATGTAGGTGCTGCGTCTACTTTAATTCGGTGAAGTTAAAGGTGTCGAAGCCGGGATATACGACTATAGTTCGATTCGCAGCCGGCTTCAGGAACTCGCGGAGGCTCAAGGCTGCAGAAGCATCAATCAGCTCCCCGAAGCATGGATCAGGGTAAACTTTGGGGTTAACCCCACAAGCATAAACGAAGAAACAAGCCTGAAATCGGCTTCTTTTCAAAAAAGCAATTTAAAATTTTGGTGGACCGGGGGGGATTTGAACCCCCGACCTCCTGAGTGCAAGTCAGGCGTTCATTCCAGGCTGAACTACCGGCCCTTAATGCCAATGTTTGCCCAAGCAGTTTTTCTCAATATTTACCTCTTCAAATAGCTCTATAAATTTGTTTATGAGCAATCCGTTGCTTGCTTTCGGATACTCCATTTATGGCAGTATGGTCATACGGGCATAGCCTTGATTACTTGATTATTGGAGTCTCTTCTTTGAGGGTGTGTTGCCTCTGACCTCCTATTCTAACTCTGGCAGTATGGGCTGGATGCATAACGCCTTCTGTGGGCATTAACGTTAAATATCTCCCGTTGTTGAATAGTTTTTGCTGATTTATTCTAGAGGGAGTTTATGTCCATGAAGGGCGGATATTGGGGTAAAATCTTGAGGGTGAACCTCTCAACTGGAAAATTCGTCACAGAGGATTTTGACGATTCATTCGCCAAGAAATATCTCGGCGGAGTTGGATTCGCGGTTAAGTTGATCTCGGATGCCGTGACGAGGAATGTGAATCCGCTAAGCCCAAGAAATGTATTGGTCTTCGCGACAGGCCCATATCAGGCAGCTTCAATCGCAAGTGCGGGAAGGTGGATAGCGGCTTCTAGATCGCCGCTGACGGGCTATTGGGCAGAGTCTAACGCGGGAGCTCATGGGGGGCCAGAGCTTAAGAGGGCGGGGTTCGACGCCATAATGATCACGGGAAGGGCCAAGAAACCCGTCTATCTGTGGATTCATGATGGGGAAGTTGAGATTAGAGATGCCAGCAGCCTCTGGGGGCTTGGAACATTAAAGACGACTGATATGATCCGTGAGGAGCTCGGAGACGAGAAGATAAGCGTGGCCGCTATTGGACAGGCAGGAGAGAACCTTGTAAGGTACGCATGCATACTAAATGATAAGCATGGAGCCTTCGGGAGATGCGGGCTTGGAGCGGTTATGGGCTCTAAGAACCTTAAGGCCCTAGCGATCCGGGGGACGATGGAGCCTCCAATAAGCGATCCGGATAGGCTAAGGGAGGTTTATGGCGTGGTCCTAAGGAAGATCAAGGAGGCTCCATTCACGAAGGAGAATAGGGAGCATGGAATGCCGGCGGCTATGATCCCAAGAGAAGAGAATGGTTTATTACCCGTAAAGAATTGGGCGGGAGACTCATGGAAGGATGGGGCGGAAAAGCTTGGAACCCCAAGATACACGGAGGAGCTTAAGGTTAAGCCTACGCCATGCTCCTTCTGCGTTATGGGATGCCACAGGGGAATAACAAACCCGAAATACCCAACGGAGACGACGGGGCCGGAATATGAAACATTAGCGATGCTCGGCTCAAACCTACTAATAGATGACTTAGAGGCGATTGTAAAGGCGAATTACATGTGCAATGACTATGGAATCGACACAATAGAGGTTGGGGGAGTCTTGGGATGGGCATTTGAATGCTACGAGAAGGGGATAATAACAAAGAAGGATACTGACGGTGTGGAATTGAGGTGGGGAAACGCTGAGGCCCTAACGGAAATGATAAGGAAGATAGCCTACCGTGAGGGCTTCGGAGATCTCCTCGCAGAGGGGCTTAGAGCAGGAGTAGAGGCGTTAGGCTCAGAATCAAAGCCATACGCCATAGAGGTGATGGGACAAGCAGTTGCAGCCCACGATCCAAGAGCATTCTTCGCTGAGGTAGTAACAACAATAGCATCGACTAGGGGATCATGCCACATACACGGCTTTGCAGAAGCAGCCGAGCTGGGCTTCCTACTGCCAGAATTAGGCATAGAAAAGGCTCAAGATAGATTCGAATGGGTTGGGAAGGGCAGAATAGGCGCGATATATCAGGATATACAGCAGGTCTGGAACAGCTATGTCTGGTGCTTCTTCTACTTCTTCTCAAACGTAACATTAACGGATCAGACTGAGATATTAAATGCCATAACCGGATGGAAGATGACGCCAAAGGACTTATGGAGGATAGGTGAACGCATAGTATGCGCCCAGCAATGCTTTAACCTCAGAATGGGCTTAAATCCGGTGAAGGAGAATGTCATGCCGGAGAGGATGACAACCCCGCATCGAGAGGGAGGAGCCGCAGGGAAGATCCCACCATGGAAAATAATCCTAAAAGAGTATTGGAAGACGAAGGACTGGATAAATGGGATTCCAACGAGAAGAAAACTCCTAGAGCTCGGCCTAGATGAATATGCAAGGGAGATATACGGCTACTAGAACTGAGTGGAGGCCGCCGCCGGGATTTGAACCCGGCCTCCAGGCTCCACAGGCCTGTACGCTACCAGACTACGTTACGGCGGCCGCCGTCACCCTCGTTATGCTTAATATTTGCACTGTCCTATATAGATTTGGCGGTTTGGGATGAAGGATCTCTCCCCTGAAGAGCTTGAGGCTCAGCTTAAGGGTAAAACTCTCCTCGTATACTGGTTTATGCTTAGGTCTCCCAACTCTCCCGTTGGGGTTCGGGAGATCCAAAGAAAGCTTGGATTCTCAAGTCCAAGCGTCGCTGCCCATCACTTAGAGAAACTGCACTCCTTAGGTCTAGTTGAGAAGTCTCTTAGAGGAGAATACTACCTCACAAAGGAGGTTAAAGTTGGGGTTTTAAAGTTCTTTTTGAGGCTTGGCCGATATATGATACCGAGATACCTATTCTATTCGGTCTGGTTCTCAACGATGCTCATAGCCTACCTGATACTATACGGCTTTAGAGGGTCAATCCACAATTTAGTCGCTATAATATTCGGTGTATCAGCTTGTTTGGCATTCTGGATCGAGACCATCCGCCTCTGGAGACAGAAGCCAATATAGCATCTAAAACTTCAGCTTCGAGCCGAATCAACCTTATATACTTGACGGCTCCTTTTTTAGGCTTAATGAGACAAATGGGTGACTGCATAGATGGATAGGGTAAAGTTCGGAGTGATAGGCGTTAAGGGAGTAGGGAGATCCCACATTGAATCCATAATCTCGTCTGAAAGGGCTGATCTAATCGCCGTAGCCGACATAAATGAGAGTGTAGGAAGAAAAGTCGCCTCAAATTATGGAGTAAAATGGTATAAAGATTATGAGGAGATGCTCAGACTCGAGGAGGTAGATGCAGTCTCAATATGCACGCCGCACTTCCTGCATTATCCCATGGCAATGAAGGCATTCGAGTATGAAAAGCACGTGTTGGTCGAGAAGCCCATGGCTCTCTCCGTAAGCGAGGCCGATGAAATGATCAGAGAAGCAAGGAAGAAAGGGCTCAAACTTGGAGTTGTCTACCAAATGAGGGCAAACCCAGTCAGCATGGAGATTAAAAGGATAATCGAGTCTGGAGGGATAGGCGAGATATTGAGGGCATGCGTAGAGGCATGCGGCCTTAGAACACAGGCATATTATGACCGAGATGCCTGGAGAGGAAAATGGGAGACGGAGGGCGGAGGAGTCCTAATAAACCAGATGATCCACGACATAGATCTCATGTGCTGGTTCGTTGGAAGGCCAGTTAAGGTCATGGGGCACATCGGAACATTATGCCATAACATTGAAGTTGAAGATTTAGCCAGTGCAACGATAATTTTCGAGAATGGAGCTCAAGGAATATTTCAGGCAAGCACGATAGATCCTATTGGAACAACGCGATTTGAGATCTGCGGAGAGAAAGGGAAGATTCTAGTGGAGAAGAAGGCTAAGATGGTTCTTTTCGATAAGAGCGTCAGAGATTACATAGCATCCAGCGAGATCTGGATCACAAAAACCAGCTTCCAATGGTTCGATATAAAACCTAAAGCTGAACTTAAGAAGAATCATCAGCCGATAATTGAGGACTTCGCTGAGGCCATAATCTCAGATAGAGAGCCCCTCGTTACAGGAGAGGATGGAAGGGTCTCCTTGGAGATAGTGAATGCAATAATACTCTCATCATTCGAGGAGAGAGCAGTTTCACTTCCAATAAGCAGAGAGGCATACGACGCCCTCCTAAAGAGACTTGCAAAGAAAGAGACGTAAGGCTCAACCCCTAAGATCCGCCAAGACTTAATAGCAAGTGTGACCTTTGATTCTCACATGAGATACATTGCAAGGGTGGAGGTAAGCCTAAAACCGGGACATTCAGACCCGGAGGGGGAGACTACAAGGGACTCGCTGAAAGAACTGAATTATCCAGTTAGGGATGTTAGGGTAAGCAAGGTCTATACGATACTGCTGGAGGCCTCATCCATAAAGGAGGCTGAGGAGCAGGTTGAGGAGATGAGCAGGAGACTCCTAGCAAACCCGGTTAAGGATGATTATAGAATAAGCGTAGAGGAGGCGAGATGAGCAGGCCACTCTATATTCGAAGGGACCTTCCATTCGAGCTCTACGAGGTGAACATTCTAGAGGCTGATGATGAGCAGCTAGCGAGGATAAGCGAGGAAAGGGGTTTAGCCCTAAACCTACGTGAGATGAAGGCAATAAGGGATTACTTCAGGAAGGAGGGCAGAAATCCAACTGACGTTGAACTCCAAACCTTAGGGCAGACATGGTCTGAGCATTGCTTCCATAAGACATTCAAGGGCACAATAATAACGGAGGGTGAAAGAATAGATTCGCTCTTCAAGACATATATTGCAAGGGCAACGGAAGAACTTAACAAGCCATGGTGCATATCGATCTTCGAAGATAATGCCGGAATAATCCAGTTTGAGAATGACATAGCCGTTGCCGTTAAGGTTGAAACTCATAACCATCCATCCGCGATAGAGCCTTTTGGAGGAGCCGCAACTGGAATAGGCGGAGTTATCCGAGATGTCCTGGGAGTATGGGGTGAACCAATCGCGTGTATGGATGTCCTCGGATTCGGCCCATTAGACTACGACTACAAGAAGCTTCCAGCCGGAGTCAAACATCCCAAGTATATTTACAGGGGAGTCGTTGCGGGGATAGGAAATTACGGAAACAACATGGGGATCCCAACGGTTAACGGAGCGATATACTTCGATGAGAGCTACGTTGGAAACGTGGTTGTTTACTGCGGATGCGTAGGGATCCTCCCAATTAGGAAATATATTAAGAACGGAAAGCCGGGAGATGCCATTGTATTGGCTGGAGGGAGAACGGGAAGAGATGGAATTCACGGAGTAACATTTGCATCGCTTGAGCTAACTGAAGAGTCGGAGGAAACCTCAAGGCCGGCGGTTCAGATAGCAAATCCAATAGAAGAGGAGAAACTCGCAAGGGCGATCATAAAGATAAGAGACTATGAGCTCGCATCCTCGATAACTGATCTCGGCGGCGGAGGGCTCTCAAGCGCGGTTGGAGAGACCGCACACAAATTTGGATGTGGAGCCCACGTCGAGCTCGATAAGGTTCCACTCAAACAGCCGAACATCGCCCCATGGGAGATTTACATCTCAGAATCACAGGAGAGGATGCTTCTCACAGTTCCAGAGGAGAATGTGAATCGCGTATTAGAGATCTTCATGTCGGAAGATGTCGAGGCGACAGTGATAGGCAGATTAACGAGGGATAAAAGGCTTAAACTGACATATCAGGGCTGGCAAGTTGCAGACTTAGATCTGGATTTCCTGTTCAGCCCCCCAAGATTTATCGGCTCAGCCGAGTGGAGGCCTCCCAGATACGCTGAGCCTGAGTTCGAGGAACCTGAGGATCTAGGCGAGATCCTCATGAAAATCCTATCATCGCCTAACGTTGCAAGCAAGGAATCCGTGATCAGAACTTACGATCATGAGGTGAAGGGGAACACTGTCATTAAGCCCCTATGCGGAGTGAATGCTGGACCAAGCGATGCTGCGGTCCTTAAGCCCCTCAACGATTCTTGGAGGGGACTCGTGATATCGTGCGGTATGAACCCGCGATACGGCAAGATCGATCCATACTGGATGGCTGCCTCAGCCATAGATGAGGCGATACGCAATAACATTGCAGTTGGAGGTCGAAGAATAGCGTTATTGGATAATTTCGTTTGGGGAAGCCCTGAAAAGCCGGATAGGCTCGGAGCCCTCGTAAGGGCATGCAAGGCATGCTATAGATTCGCAAGGGAATTCGACGCTCCATTCATATCTGGAAAGGACAGCCTCTATAACGAGTCTCCCCTCGGCCCAGTGACCCCAACCCTACTGATCACTGCAATAGGGATAATTCCAGACGTTAGATCCGCTGTGACATCCGATCTAAAGGCTCCCGGAGATCTCATATACATATTAGGCAGGACATACCGTGAACTCGGAGGCTCAGAATACTATAGGCTCTTCGGCTCGATTGGAAATTCCGTTCCAAAGGTTAGACCTGAAGAGGCTAAGAGTACATTCAGCAGATTGATCCAAGCGATAGATTCCGGATGTGTAAGGGCATGCCATGACCTATCCGAGGGGGGATTAGGAGTTGCTGCGGCTGAGATGGCCTTCTCCGGAGATATTGGACTTGAGATCCACCTCCAGAGAGTTCCAAGGTCAGAGACCATTCAAAGGGACGATCACATGCTATTCTCAGAGTCTAACAGCCGATTTCTAGTTGAGATCCCTGAGGGCAGAAGAGACGAGTTTGAACGCATAATGGACGGCGCCACTTATTCGCTGATTGGGAGGACGAGAAAGGAGAGAAAACTCCTGATATACGGCCTTAATGGCTCAAGGATCATTGATGCCGATTTGGGTAGGCTAATGTACTTCTGGAAGAAAACTTTAGGCGGCTGATCCCGGATGAGAGTATCGGATGTTAGGATCTGCATAATTAGGGTTGGAGGGACAAACTGCGATAGGGAGACTAAGAGGTCAATTGAGGATTTAGGCGCCAAGGCCGATGTCTGGCATTTAAGCATGCTCGTTAAGAAGAGGGCCCTACATGAGTATGATGGATTGGTAATCCCCGGAGGCTTCTCATTCGGCGATTATGTCAGAGCGGGAGCTATCCTAGCGAAGAGCTTAACTGTGAAGCTCGGAGCCGAACTGGAGAGGTTCATTGACGAGGGAAAGCCGATACTTGGAATCTGCAATGGATTCCAGGTGCTTGTTGAATCCGGTCTTCTACCAGGATTCGATGGGATAAGCAAGTATCCGGAAGCAGCGTTAGCAACAAACATTCCAATAGGATACAGATGCAGATGGGTCTATCTGAGACATGAAAACTCGGGTAAATGCATATTTACAAGTGAAATCCCGAGAGGGAAGGTTCTGAGAATACCAATAGCCCACGCAGAGGGAAGATTCATCTTCCCAAAGGATAGAGAGCGGAGGCTCCTTGATAGACTAATAGAAAATGATCAGCTCGTCCTCAGATATTGCAGTGAGGATGGAAGCCCAGCCAATGGAAGATACCCAGATAACCCGAACGGCTCCTTCTACGATATTGCTGGGATATGCAACTCCTCCGGGACGATATTTGGCTTGATGCCTCATCCGGAGAGGGCATTCTATGGATGGCAATTGCCGGATTGGACTAGAATGGAGAAGCCGCCTAAATTTGCCGATGGAAAAATGATCTTCTTCTCGATGATAGAGTATATCACCAGAAGATTCTAGCGGCTCTAGGGCACAACCGCTATCTTCTTTCTGTTGGATTCATACCCCGCGAATATAACCCTCAAAACGTCCCTGCCGAACTCCCCAGTTGAGAGGGGCTCCTTATCCTCTAAGATGCAGGTGACGAAGTGACTCAGCATATTGCAGAATCCATACTGGTAATTCTCATCTATCACTGGAGACGTCCATCCCTTACTCATCGATGCCTTCTCAACAACATAGGAATAGCCCACATCGCTATAGATCCTAATCGGGTTCTCATGCGTCAGGTTTATAAAGGCCATTCCTTCAGATCCATAAATCTCAATCCTATCCTGCATTCCACCCTTCGTTATGTAATTTGACTGTGCAATTCCCGATTCTCCACCCTCAAAGCGCATCAGAATAACAGCGTAATCCTCAACCTCAATATTATGCAGTAGATTTCCAAGTTCAGCGTAAACCCGCCTAACTGGCTTATTTATCATGTGCATGATGAAGCCTATTGGATGAACAGCCATGTGAATTAGAACTCCGCCTCCGCAATACTCCCTTTTCAGGGCGTATGG
The DNA here is from genome assembly GCA_003661975.1 of Candidatus Bathyarchaeota archaeon. Lineage (GTDB taxonomy): Archaea > Thermoproteota > Bathyarchaeia > Bathyarchaeales > DTEX01 > B63. Next base: position 2,883 of record QMXE01000044.1, on the reverse strand, counting down.
AGAGTGCGTTCCACTATGCTGCTCTCTAGCCTCTATCGCCAATATCCTGCCAAGTCCACCCTCCCTAATAATCTCCCTTATCCTTTCAGCGGCCGGAGTGTAAAGCCAATTCTCCCCATACATGAACTTCACATTCGCCCTTCTGCATGCCTTCACCATCTTCTCAGCTTGATCAGTAGATACGGCAAGGGGCTTTGTGCACAAAACGTGCTTTCCATGCTCAGCCGCAGAGACAGTAACCGAGTAATGAAGAAAGTTCGGAACGCAAACGTTAATGGCATCTATATCGTCCCTTCTAATCATCTCCTCATAATCTGTATACCAAGCCTTGATTCCATGCTTCTCAGCGAAGCTCCTAGCATGAGCCTCAGTCCTTGAGGCTACGGCTACCAGTTTTACCCTTGGATCCCGCCTATAGCATGTGGCAAATTTATCTGCAAGGAATCCTGCCCCAACGAGTCCTATTCCAATCCTCTTCAAAGCCATCCCTCAGAGCAATAAATTCCATAAATTCCATAGCAGAAGTGATCCTCTAATGCCTTATAAGGGTATGCTGAAAAAGCGAGTTCACCACAAACATAAAATAATAGTGATAGGGGATCTCGATCCTAAAGTGCAGATGATGACCATGAAGGCTGACTCCAAAGAGGAGAACATACCAGAAATAAGGGTTCTCATCTACGGCGTTGGATCAATAGGAAGCCGCATAGTCAGGCTGCTTCTGAAGAAGAGAGGACTAAAAATAGTTGGGGCCATAGATGCCTCCCCAGAGAAGATCGGGAAGGATCTAGGTCAAGTAGTAGCTGCTGAAAGAGACCTAGGAATTATGATATCCCAGGATTCCGATGATCTTCTCTCAGACGTGAATGCGAATGTAGCCATACATGCAACCTCATCATTCCTCAAGGACGTTTATCCGCAGATCACACGTTTGATCACGCATGGCATGAATGTGATCTCAACCTGCGAGGAACTCTCGTATCCACATGTCGTAGATGAGACTTTGGCTTCTCAGCTAGATGACCTGGCGAGGAGACACGGCGTGACGGTTCTCGGAACCGGTATAAATCCAGGCTTTCTGATGGATACCCTTCCAATAGTCCTCTCCGCTGCATGCCAGGAAATACGGCATATTCGAGTTGAGAGAGTTATTGACGCTTCAAAGCGCAGATTGCCGTTTCAGAAGAAGATAGGAGTAGGGCTTCCACCAGACGAGTTTAAGGATATGATCAGTAAAGGAAGGATTACTGGTCATGTAGGCTTAAAGCAATCGATAGCTATGATAGCTGAGGCTTTAAAGTTAGATCTTGAGGGGATCGTTGAGGAGCAGGTTAAGCCCATAATAGCCGACAGAATCGTTGAGAGCCGAGGAGTGAAGGTGAATGAGGGGAGGGTTTTAGGATTAATGCAGGTCGCACATGGCATAGTTGACGGGGAGAATTTCATAACGTTGATCTTTAAGGCTTACGTGGGCGCGGATGAATATGACTCGATAAAGGTCGATGGGGTGCCGGAGATTAACCAGAGAATATCCCCCTGCATACACGGAGATCTCGCCACGGCCGCCATAATCGTGAATTCCATACCAAAAGTGATTAATGCTCCTCCCGGATTAAAGACCATGAAGGATCTACAGTTACCCTCAGCGGCACTTAGTGACATACGTTCATACTTGAATGTTTGATTCATTAAATAGGCGGCATGATGAGCTTCCTTTTTCTCATGGGAATCTTTGTCCACTGCATGAATTCTCGACTTGGAGGCTCAGCCTCAAAGAGGTCTTTCCTATTCGCCTCTAAGAGATGATTTTCCTTTCCAATATACTCTGCAGCCGTGACTATTGAGTGTCCAATTTTTATGGAGTTATCTATGACCTTTTGAAGCCAATCTCTCCAGTTCCTATCCCTCAAAATATGATGATCCAGAATTATAATGGGTATGTGTCTCGAGAGCAACGCTATGTTTCTCACAGCCTTGGATATCATCTCCCTGCTTACTCTGAAATCAGCCAGATATATTGGTGGACCCCCGATTATCGCTAAGTCAGCCATCTCATTCAGCATCAGCCTCAATGTGCTGTCACAGAGCGGGCCTTGAATGTCAGGTGCGAAGAGCACCTTCTCCCCCTCATACTCGATTATAGTCATTAGAACCCATCCTAGTTCGGAGTTTTCTCTGCCGTGAAAGACTGGAGGTGGAAATTTGATCGTTGTCCCGCCGAACTTGAAGGTTCTTCCATCAGCATACTCCAGCCTAACAGATAACTCTTCGATCCTCTTCTTGAAGAGCCAGCCCCTCTTCCTCTGACTAAAATTTATCTTAGACTTGAAGTTCTTCGCGAAGACTATCTTGCCACCATAGATCCTCGCTGAGATCTCAGCTGAAGACCACAAGTTTGCCCAGTCAGTGAAGGATGGAGTATGATGATCGAAGTGGTAATGGCTTACCGTTATTACATCGGCCTTCTCTGCAGCCTCTATTATCCGTCTTCTGCATTGTCTGAGGGCGGCATATTCCCTTGGATGCGGTGGAAGGCCGAATCTGTTAGGTCCAAGGGAAACACCAGCATCTAAGAGTATCCTAACATCGTTGGTTTCGACGAGCGTGCACATTGATCGAACTCCGAAACTCTCAAACGCCAATGGATAAACCCTGATCTTCCTAAGAGGCTTCATCTAAGCACCGCTGACGAATTTTTAGGCAGCACCTATAAGAGTATGCCTGCTTCCCTATTTATCTTCAAATTAGAATCTCGCATAGAACAACCAAAAAAATAAAGATTTATTTCATGCAGATTCTATTTTGAAGTAAAAAGTGGAGATTAGTTTATGAGTAGCGCTGAGAAGCCTCAGATTATGAAGCGACAGCCAGAAGTGAACATTG
>QMXE01000043.1 GCA_003661975.1 Candidatus Bathyarchaeota archaeon | reverse complement strand
GTTCAGCCCGAGCCAATCCTTAACCTTCCTTCTAATAATCCTCATTTCCTCGACATCTAGTCTCTGCCTCTCCGCTATTTGCTCTAGGATTTTAGCCATCTCGAGAATGAGGGGCATGGTTATCCTTTCCTTTGCGATTGGCTTGATGAAATAGGGGGTTAACCTCATTCTCTTTTGGCAGTGTGCTGCGTTTTGTATCTATCCATCCGGTGAGGATCGAGATTGGAATGTATAATGAGAGAAACGCGATCGTGAATGTTTGTAAGCTATTAATTAATCCTCTAATCAGTGGGGCATGCTCAATCAGCAATCTATACTGTATGACTATGAAGTTTAGGAGTGATGATGCGAACACGAAATAGTTGTTATGTCCCACTCTTAAAATAGACATACCACCTTACAATGCTAGATTTCAGATTTTTATCTTATTTTCTCCAGAGGCCATGTTTATTATCAGTTTAGTCCACTTGCCCGCCCATGTCTTGACATCGTGGTTATTGCGTACGTAATGATGCGCATTACTCGCTATCCTATCGGATAATCTCCTGTCTCTAATGAGCCTCAAGATGTTCATTCCGATCATTCTTGTGCTGAGGGGGCTTGAGAGCTTATGCACCTGTTTATGCCGATCTCCTTAATTCCGCCCACGTCAGTCGTGACGATCGGCTTTTTCATAGCCATCCCCTCCAGAACGGCGAATGATGTTCCCTCGCTGCTTGCGTATATTCTAGGCATCTCCGAGAAGTGATCTCTATGTCCAAGCAGTACTATGTGGTCGCCTAAATGTTTCTCTAGGTATCCCTTAAGATGCCGTCTTCTACAATTAGGAATCTGAATTTGCTGCATTTATGCTCTTTGAGGAATTGAACTAATTCTGGGAGGATAAATACGCCCTTCCGAAGGATAGATTCCGCGGAACGAGAATGTTGATGTACGAATCATCGAATTTTAATGTGGGCTCCACATATGGGTTGAATAGGTTTAAATTGACGAAGTTATGTATCACTATCCATCTGCCTCTTCTCGTTGGAAGCAAATATTTTAGGCTATCCCTGTCAACGCTTACGATTAGAGGGGCATCAGCATCGTTCACGTTCTTGATGGCCTTAAATCTGCATATCTCATTTTCTAATCGAGAAGCAGGCTAGGGCTAGGATCTTCCTTAATGTGCGCATAGTCTTGGAGCTTTCTGAACGCACGGTCCTGGATATTCTGTATTTCCAGATTATACTCAGAGTGTTTGGGTTGAGGATTGTGGGTTCGAGCTTCATGCCGTGGTGTATGGCTATGATCCTATCTCAGTTCTTGGGGCTTCTGATCTTTCTGAGTAGATCTATGTCATTCAGTATGATTAGGTCGTAGTTATCAGGTCTATGTCGAGGAATGAGTGGATCGTCTTCACTATAGTCTTATTGAACTTCATATTTACGCCATTAATCTGATATACTCTTATCTCGTCATAGAGCGGCTCCAAAACCCTATTTATCAATTCGTAAAGGTATATCTCTGCTCCTCCAATGAGATCCCCTTTATCCTTGAAAACTCACCTGCTTCTCCTATGAAGTTCTCAGTTAAAACGGCTACTTCCATCCTTCGCTCTCCAGACTAGGGGATATAATCGTAAACTCTCTCTACGATATCCGAGATTCTTCTCTTGAACTCCTCCTCAGAGAATACCTCCAGATATCCCATGTTATTTTCAACTATCCTTCTTCTCTTTCTTTCATCTACTATCAGTTCCCTTATGATATCGGCGGCTTCACTTGCCGTAGTATAGGAGAATCCGTGAACTCCCTGTCTCATTCTCAGCATGTCCTGCCATGACCCTCCTGATCTATGGATTACTGGTACTAATCCTGCTGCCATCGTCTCAACCACTGATATTCCGAAGTGCTCATTCCTCATGGCGTGAAGGTAAATCTTGCTTTTACTATAGAGCGCGATGAGTTTAGAGAAGTCGATGTCCCTTAGAAATTCAACGTTCTCCAATCCTTTTCCTTTCTAATCTTCTCCAGCCTTATGTAATATCTTTCTGAGATCTTCCCTGATGAGGCTCCGACTACTACGAATCTTATAGGCTCATCTTTTAACTTCTCAGCAACCTTAAGTATGAATTCATAGTTCTTCTCTGGAGTGTATCGCCCGCAGCTCACGATTATATCTTCCCTTTCATCACCTTTAGCTGCAAATGAAAATGTCTCTGTCTCGACAGGGGGATAAACGACTATTGCATCTCTGCCAGTATATCTCTTTATGGCATCCCTGCTGAATGTGCTGTTTGTCAATATTATGCCATCGAGGCATCTCCTAACAAGAATGTTCTGGATCTTCTCGTAAGGCGTGAAGTATGCCCTCCAGATTAGACTCGAGGAGTATTTAATGTTAACGGGAGTTTCCCTCAAAATAGCGAAGGTTGGATAGTGCATATAGATTATGTGAGTCGGCGAATAAGATGTCTCCATGAGTATTCACGACGATATCACATTCTCTTCTCATCTTTAATGCCAGAAACGTCGCTAATAGTCTCATGTAGATCCTGAAAACATGCATTTTAGCCTTCAATAGTGATAGTTCCCTGTCTGGTCTTATCGTCATGCCCGTTGTTCTCTCGACTTTATCCCAATTCGTAGATTCAATCGTTCCCAGGATAACTTCGTATCCGGAGTCCTTAAGAGCCTCTATCATCTTCAGGCAGAGCCTTTCTCCCCCTTCGGTGGAATTTAAAGAGTCATGTATTATGCCGATTCTCATGTTAAAACTTCCGCTAATCCTGTTGTTTCTCTATCATTTTGGATAGAATATTTATCCAATATGAACGTTGGAAATAGTCAAGAGACATGTGACGTTTCTAAGCAGTAAACTATCTTCTTCTGGCTGACTTTTGCGATTTAAACTGCAATCGCCGTTTTCTTTGGAGTTAGGGCATTCGTTATCTTCTGCAGGGTCTCTAATGCCTCAAGACCCTTCTGCGTAAGCCTATACTCCTCCCTTCCATTCTTTGTCTTCACAGCTTCGACGAAGCCTCTGCGCTTCAGAAAGCTAAGGTGCTTAACGGCATCCTTCCAGGAGAGATTAGCCATATTTCCAATATGCGTTAATTTATTCGTCTCAGAAACGGCCTTTAAAACGTCCAGATAGATCTCCAGCTTTGAACGTCTCTTCATCTTATCTATCTCCTCATGTTAACAGCAACTATCAGCTTGTCAAGTCATTTTATAAAGAAGTTATGAATACCCATCATGTTTATCTGGTTCGTGAATAAGGACCGTAACTTCACTCTATAAATATCATCCTATATTATGGATTTACCATAAGTATTTCCGGACCGACTGTAGTCTTTTGCTCATTGAAGAAGTCAATCCACGTAGATATTGCCCATGTTCATAGTTCATAATTCCTTTTTATTTTGCACTCAACCTTGTTTTGGGGCTTGTAATGAGCGAAGAGCTGAGTGTAGATGAGGTTGATGGCAAAGATGGAACAAGATTAAGAGTTCAAGTATATTTCTTGAGACGGAGATCCTACCCTATGCGGAAACTGAGACCCCCAAATTCTACGGGAAGTTTCAGATGAGAGCCGGGGTTCTAAGGGCGTTGACCGAAAAGTCTCGGGGGATTCAATAGCTTGTGGAACACGGTCATCGAGGCTAAGAGGGCTGGAATAGAGAAGGTTTATGGGAGATGATTAAAGGGGATATGCCTTGGCTGAATAAATATTAGTTGCCGAGGGAAAGACGTTAAGATGCCCTCCAAACTTAAGGGTTTAACTAAAATTATTTTTGATTTACTGAAGGGAAGGTTCAAGATAATCATATTTATGATCTCAGCCTCAGCGGCTCTTGTGTCATATCGCTTTCTCGCGGGGATGAGCTATCTATTAATGGCGGCGACTTTCCTACCAATATTCTCTTTCATCTTTCTGGCAGTTCTTTTTTATCGTCGTAGAGGAAGGTTGAGTAGTAAGGCATCCCGGAAGATCGATGAGGAACTGATATTATCGATCTTACACATGTATGTAGTCTCTCAGGGGGAGGCTGGTCCAGACCAGCTCGTTAGATCGGTGGCTGATGTGAAGGAATACGGATATTACAGCCTGGTCTTTAGTAAGATCTATGAGATAGCCAAGAGGTTTGGGTATGGATTTGCCAAGGCAATGACTCATGTATCCAACTTTGTGAAGCCCCCGCTTAAGGATATCCTCATAAGATGCGCTGAGGCCCTATCTACTCCCGAGCCTAAAGAGTATCTTGAATTGGAGAATTCAACCCTCTTTGAGGAGTATTCCGGCTATTATCTTAGGGCGATAGAGTCGATAAGGACTCTCGGTGGGGTCTATGGAACATTCCAGAGCGTCGCGGTCTTCATGATTATGACATTAGATCTCATGACAAGCTTCATCAACAATCAGAACATCGCATACTACTCTTATATTGTCTCCTCCGCGGCGATAATAATCATGTTCTTCGGCTTTAAATCAGTAATACCAAAGGAGACGCTCATATACATCGACAGAGAGGATCCGCCGAGATTATATATGCTCTTTAGGATCTCAACCGCGGTTGCCATGCTGTCAGTGGTCCCCGCGGTGTACCTGAGCATATCGATCAATCCGTCCATTGGCTTTATGATCTTTGGTTCTTCACTCATGCTACCCGGCATGATAGCCTATAAGTTTGAGTCTTACATTACAAAAATAGATGAGTATTACCCGACATTCATCAAGGCCCTTTGCGAGAATATGGCATCAACGGCTAGCATGAAGAGCGCTCTCGCATACGTCCTTCATATGGAACTCGGCCCATTACGGGTGCTCTTGAAGAGTGCACTAACAAGGATAAGACTAGGAATAAGGATCGATAAGGCGATGAATCTCCTCTCATCTGAAGCGTCATCATTTCGCGTTTACACGATGAATAGGATGTTATTGGACTCGATAAATTACGGCGGGAATCTCATCGAGGTTGGAAGGATCCTGGGAGATTCATGCATAAAATTCTTGGAGTTCAGAAAGAGGAGAGATTCTGTAGCCAAGAGCTTCAAATCTGTCGTCTTCATCCTACAGCCCGTAACAGTTGCTCTATTGGTTATACTGACGTATCTCTGCAAATTCTTCTCTCGAGGCCTAGTCTCCCTCCCATTCTTCTCATTCGGAGAGATACCGACTGAAGTAGTCGAATTGGGAAACATCCTAATGATACTCCTAGTAACATCACTCAATGCCCTAGCGCTGAAGGAGGCTGAGGGCGGATTCTGGGGGAAAAGCCTCCTATACATAGGCCTATTATTAATGATAAGCGGTGCCTCATGGCTAATCGGCGAAAAACTGATGGATCTAACACTCGGCCAAGCATTAAGAGGCTTTGAAAAACTAATATGAAGCCTCAAAGATGACATGAGCGAAAACTGACATCCCTTATATACAATTTTTTCGTGGTACCAAAAAGAATGCCAACATGAGGCTCCCAGAGAGGATCTGATTGTTGCCAAGATTATCTTTATTAGATACGGAGAATCATATCTCTGAACCATGAGGATCGGAATATTTATCTCCTCATTCGTAAACTTCTTGTATGGAAGATCCCTTGACGACATGAATCCCGGAGAGATCGAGGATGCAATAACGAGATGCGTCAGAATAATGAGAGATCTCGGATTAGACTGTGCAGAGATATCAGTTTTAGAGATGGAGACCCTAAGGAGGTTATGTAAGGCAACATCTAAGGTTGAGGACTTCTACTTTACGATTCATGAGCTTGGAAGATACGGCGCAACAAAACTATCGTTGATTGATGAGGATGAGAGAAGGGAGGTAATCGATGGACTAAAAGAGACAATCGATTATTCATCTGAGGGAAACATTAAGGTGCTGACGATTCACCCGGCATCATTCAATCCATCAGAGAGTGGATATGCATACGATGATATAGTAGACAGATACTATGAACCTTCAAAGGCATGGGAAATATCGATCGGGCTACTGAAGGAACTGGCAAGTTATGCCTCCAAAAGGGATGTTATGCTCGGCTTAGAGAACATGCCGAGAGCAGTCCTCTATAAGAATGAGATACGCAGGGTTCCACACTTCGGAGTTTCGAGGAGTGAATTGTTATCGCTATTATCAAGCATCAATAATGACAATCTAAAGATAACTTTCGATGTTGGACATGCAAACACGGTATGTCAACCCTGCGATTACATTAGGGAGATCGTAAACGAGACAGTTCATATCCATCTGCATGATAATGACGGAAGATATGATCAGCATGCCCCTCTCGGCACTGGAACCGTAAACCTGCACTTCTTCTTTAAGGTTCTAAGGGATGAGGGCTACAGCAGAAGCATAGTGATCGAACGTGCAATAGACAATAGAATATACGATGACATAAAGATCCTAAAGCACTACGCCGGAAGATCCTCAGATTAAATTTCAGCAATGTCTAAATCCCCGAATGGCACGTCACATGGACTCAGCGATAACTTAAAATAACGGATTGAACTGATAATCTTTCGGTTTCAATAAAAAAGGGATGATATAATCTGGAGGAGGAAAAATGAGCAAGCAGGAGAAGCCCCACCTGAACCTAGTGGTCATTGGACACGTAGATCATGGGAAATCCACAACGATGGGTCACCTGCTATATCTTGCAGGGGCAATAGACGAGAGGACGATCAAGCAGTATGAGGAAGAGGCTCGAAGGCTTGGAAAAGAGACATTCAAGTATGCATGGGTTCTTGACGCCCTCAAAGAGGAGAGGGAAAGAGGATTAACGATAGACCTAAGATACCTAAAGTTCGAGACACCCCACTACTTCTTCACGATAATCGACGCTCCAGGACACAGAGACTTCGTAAAGAACATGATCACCGGAACAAGCCAGGCAGACGCGGCAGTGCTATTCGTCTCAGCGAAGAAGGGAGAGTTCGAGGCTGGAATAGGCCCTGGAGGACAAACTAGGGAGCACGCGTTCCTCGCATTTACGCTTGGAGTAAGACAGCTCGTAGTGGCAGTAAACAAGATGGATGATCCATCAGTCAATTGGAGCAAGGAACGATACGAGGAGATAAAGAACGAAGTATCCAGAATGCTAAGGCTCGTAGGCTACAATCCAGATGAGATCCATTTTGTCCCCACCTCCGGATGGACCGGAGACAACCTAATAAAGAAGAGCGACAAGATGCCATGGTATGATGGTCCAACACTCTATGAGGCCCTAGACATGTTTAAGTTACCTCCGAAGCCCATTGATAAGCCTCTGAGGATTCCAGTGCAGGACGTTTACACGATCACTGGAGTCGGAACTGTTCCGGTTGGGAGAGTTGAGACCGGAGTGCTAAAGGTCGGGGACAAAGTGATCTTCATGCCAGCAAACAAGATCGGTGAGGTAAAGTCGATCGAGACTCACCATGTGAGAATCGAGAAGGCTGAGCCAGGAGACAACATAGGCTTTAACGTCAGGGGAATCTCAAAGAAGGATATTAGAAGAGGGGATGTTGCAGGCCATCCAGACAATCCTCCAACAGTCGCAAAGGAGTTCATTGGGCAGATAATAGTGATCCATCATCCAACGGCAATAGCCGCTGGCTACACACCAGTCTTGCATGCGCATACGGCTCAAGTCGCATGCAGATTCGTTGAGCTCATAAAGAAGATCGATCCACGTAGCGGACAAACGATCGAGGAACATCCGGCCTTCCTAAAGACTGGAGACTGCGCCTTGGTTAGGTTCCAGCCTCTACGTCCAATCGCCATCGAGACATACACGGAGTTTCCGGAGATAGGTAGATTCGCGATTAGGGATATGGGAACAACCATAGCGGCGGGAGTGGTCAAGGAGATCACCGTGAAAGCTTAGAGTTCCATCAAACACACATATTTTTTCAGACATGCCTGTTAAGGTGAGAGACCTAATTTGAGCGGGAAGAAAGTTGAGATAATATATTTTTACTCTAACATGAATGAGGATGAAGATGAACTCTCGATTATAAGCCGAAGGATCTCCCGTAAGAGAAGAGACATAGACATACATCTAATTAATGTTGATGACCCAAGAAATGAGGAGCTAACACAATTATATGAGGTTAATATTGTTCCCCTGCTCGTCTTCCTAACTCCGAAGGGAGAAGTCGCAGCTAGACTCTCAATTCCATTATCTGCAGAAGACATAGTTCAGGAAATAGCCGATAAGATAAATACTGGCAAGCTTCCAGACCCGAAGGTTGAGAAGACGAGAGGAATGATACTAAAGAGATTAAAATCGATCAGTGGAAGGAATGATCTGACAAGTCTGATGATCGAGCAGATAGAAGATGATCTTATGGAGGCACTTACAGAATCGGAGATCACCGAGATAATAGACTCTTACATCAGCGCCGTAAATCACACGATCAGAGATCTAGAGGCGATAAGGGAGATCCTCAAGAAATATCAGAAGCCCAGAGGCAGCTTCATCATTTAATCGTCGCATCAGCCAATATAGAATATCCTCTCAGTCTCCTCGGCCCTCCTTTCCCTCTCAGTAGCCTTTCTCTTCCTCTCTATCCTCCTTATCCTCTCCTCCATCTTCTCATAACGGGCGATTTCACCCTCAAGGTCTGAAAGATCAATGTTAAACTTGAACATCTTTGAGAGGAGATTCAGAAGACTCTTCGAGGCCTTCGGATCCGGCCTATAACCCCGAGTTTCAGCTAGGAGGCAGAGGGCATCAACCTCATTAAACCCAGATAATCCAACAAGTATACCTGCAACCCCAATTATCGGACTTCCGGGAGGGCTGCTCTTCACCCCAAACTTCATTACGTCTTCAAGCAGTCTTCTGTTTGTTGCGGATGCGAAGATCCGAGGTTCACCTACAACCTCCCTCTGATATCCGCCTAAAGTTATTATTAAATCGACATTCTTCTCTCTTGCATAATTGAATATGGCGCCAGCCACTTCATACTGTCCCTCAACTGTTTGAGCTTGGCAGTCTCCAGTCAATAATATAAAGTCACGATTAGTCTCCTCTCCCTTCCAATAATAAAATTCCAGCCTAAGAAGCCTTAGGCTTCCTTCATCGTCAACTATGACGAAATGTGCGAAGTGTGGAGAGTATAGCTCAGCAACCTTTCTAGCCTTCAATTGTTTAATGAGATACTCTGAGGCTATCTTCCCAACAAGGCCTAAGCCGGGAAGACCCTCTATCAGAACGGCCCTTTCAGGATTTATCTTCTCAATCTCAAGTATTATGGTCTTCTTCATTTAGCCTTCTGCCTCATCATCCCCTTATAGACGGCGTATTTATCGTCGGGCGAAAACTTGGCTGGATGTGGAATATATGTCTCACCGCCGCAGCGGGGACAACGATCCTTCTTAATGGTATATTCTCCGCACTTCGAGCATCTCCGCATAAGCCAGCCCATAAGCATCTATCCTCTTTCGAATCTCCCGTCTCCGCCCAATCTCTTTATCTCCTGCACCGCTGTTTCAGCAACCCTCTGCATTATCTGATTTGCCGTTTTATAGTCCTGAGCGGTCACCTCAACTCCATATTTAGGCGGAGAGATGACGTAGATCTTGATGCCAGAGCCCCTAGGAGCCTTTATGCTCTTAGCCTCCATCAAAGCCTTCTTTATCCTTAAAACTCCATCAGGCTTTACGCAGGAAACATTCAGAATCCCCTTCACCTTCACGCTGGTTACCTTAATCTTCTCCTTCGCGATCTCTGTTAGGGCCTCAGCGAGATCCCTCGGTAAGCCTATGTCAAGAAGGACATCGACGCCCTCCCTTGCAGCTCTCTCTAATCCTTCATAGGCCGTTCCGAAGGCTTCCTCAAGCGGAACCCAAACCTTCTCATATAGATCCTTTAATGGAATGTTCAGTCTCTGCGAGACGCTCCTCATCAATCCCTCAGCTCTTCTGCTCTGCTTCCAAAGGAGCATCTTCTCCCTCTTTTCTCTCTTCGTCACCCTCCTCAGCGATAAGTCGATATGCCCCTTCTCTCGATCAACCCGAAGAACCTTAAGAACTACCTTCTCGCCTTCCCGGACAAAATCTCTTATGTTCTTCACCCAGCTCGAGGAGATCTCAGATATGTGGAGAAAGCCTTCCTTCCCATACTCGTCAAGCGTGACGTAGACGCCGTATTCCATTATCCTATCTACTGAGGCTATTACTAGCTCGCCTACCTCGGGCCATTCATCCCTCCTTATAAAGGACATGTCGGCCACTACTCCAAAACTTTAACTATCTCAGCCTTTATCTTGGCCTTCCCTCCAGTAGGCTCGGCCAGAACGGCTCCGCAGATATTACAGTGAACTACCGAGGCCGCGTGGCTGAAGATTATCTGCTCATTTCCGCAGTCTGGACATCTAACTTGGATGAACCTGCTCTTAGGCTCGGGAATTATCTTCTTCCATATATCCATACCCGATCATCCTACTCGATCGTTAATCTCCTAAGTCTAATGCCCTTACGATGAGATATATATCCGCACTCCTTACATCTGAGCTTCAACGTCTGCTTCTTCGTCGTCTTAGCCTTCCTCCGGAGCATCGGATACTTCTGTCCGCCATAGCCCTTCTTTTCACGTTCATGATGCCGCTCGCCCTTCGCTAATGCCCTCCTCTTCCCCTCCTTATACAAAGAGACTGTATGCTCAGTATGCGTCCTGCATCTCGGACAGTATGTCGTTATAACCCTTGGAACGTTCATGCTCCAACCACTCTTACGATGCGATCATACAAGACATGACCTAACCGAGATCATATTTAAACCTTATGAGAATGAATATGCCTTTTGAGGCTATAAATCACTCCGCCCGGCCCTCCTGCCTCCTCAGATGCATATTGCTCCGCGGTCCTTTCATACTCACCTGATTCCCCAATCATGCTGAGGGCGATCCTATTTCCAAGATAAGCCGCGATCAATGCTGATACTGGATTGAATACGTAAGCTGCTACATCAAGGAATGTCAGCATATAGCCTCTATAGGCCTCTGAGAGCGAAATGCCCTTTATATAAAGAGAGCCGAAAATTATGCCTCCTAAGATTGCATCTGAGAATAGATATACAGCGAAAGATATCGTTATAGCCTCCTCAAACCTTCTGGTTCTGAAGAGGAATATTACGAGCAGAGAGGACACAAATGAGGGTATAAAATATAATTGAACTCCAGGGAGCGTGAGGGATGATATCATAACTGAGATGAACGCGCCGAGTATCCCCGCCTGGAGAATTCTGCCCGCGGACATTAAAGCAGCCCTAGAGGGAGTATGTACTCTCCTAACTGGAGATCCACAGTTTGGACAATATTCTGCATCCTCTGGAAGCGGAAATCCGCATTTTTCACAGCTCACCATTCAGCATCACCAAACAAGAACCAATGGTGCATGATTAAAGAGGTGACGGTTTTATAAAAATCCTTTCGTGCATGTCAAAGTCGCTGATTGTTCAGATTTTAGAACGGATTGTACTAAGGTATAGTAATATCACCCTCAAATGCGCTCTTCCATAACGTGGAGAGATGATTGATGAGGCTGGCAAGGCATGTATGGCCGCCTTCAAAGATCCTTCTGTCGGCTCTATTATTTACATGCCTAAGCATGATATGTGTTGCTTCTATATTGAATTTGAAGGCTGAATTGAACGTCGATATATCCGCTAAGCCCCTTCTGAAGTTTTCGTCATATCAGGAGTTAAAGGAGTTCCTGAATAGGAGCAGATACAAAACTGTATGGGACTTCGTGGATATTAAAGCCCCATTTCCAGCGGCCTTTCCTCCATTAATGACCCTCAAAAGGGCGGCGAATGAAGCCTCTGTAGGCTATTCTAGAACGAATATTCAGGTCGAGGGAGTTGATGAGGCTGACATAGTTAAATGTGACGGAAAATATCTTTACGTCGCGTCTAATGGGAGGATACTGATCATCAGGGCTTATCCTCCAGAAGATCTGGCTGTGCTAGCGGAGATGAAGACTAATGGAACAGCGGCTGAGATATTCATAAACGGTAATAGGCTGGTAGTTATTGAATCCACGTTTGGAAAGCCGATAATTCCCCTCCGCCACCCTGCTCCGTGTGGAGGTAAAGCGACGATAATAAGGATCTTTGATATCTCTGATAGGAGCAGGCCTATTCTCATCCGAAAGATCTCCACGGACGGATGGTATTTTGAATCGAGGATGATTGGAGCTTATGTATATCTATT
>QMXE01000042.1 GCA_003661975.1 Candidatus Bathyarchaeota archaeon | reverse complement strand
CCCATACTTCCATCCCGTAATAGGCGGAATAGAGACTTACGTCCTCGAATTATCCCGTGAATTCGTCAATAAGGGCCATGAAGTTTATGTCTTCACTTCAAATAAGACGATGAATGGCAAATATGATGTTTTTCCCTGGCAAGAGGAGATGGATGGCATAAATATCTTCAGATTTAAGGTTTTTCCATTCACGAGGGGAGTTGAGTTCTGGCTTAAATTTTCAGATACGCTACTTAAGGCTAAACCGGACATAGTTCACTGCCATAAGATCGGATTCTCGATGAGTGATATGTGCCCCATCATCTCTAAAGCAAATGGCATTCCGAGCATAGCTACAACTCATGGAGTCCCATATATATCAAGCGTCCACAGGGAGCCTCCGCTGCGAAATCTATACCTAAAAACGGTTCCATGCAGAACTGTAAGGCTGTTTGATCATATAATCGCGATATCAGAGATAGAGCTCCCATGGCTTCATAAATCCGGAGTTTCAGATGAGAAGATTCACATTATTCCCGGGGGAGTGTCAAGGCGCATATTCAATGGGAATTTCAACCAGAGGGATTTCAGGGAAAAATATGATGTGGAGTCAAGGATGATCCTCTATCTGGGAAGGCTAGCAGAGAAGAAGGGCATCGAACATTTAATATATTCCGCTCCCCTACTGCTCAAAGACTTTCCCGATTTAAAGATCGTCATAGCTGGTCCAGATTGTGGAATGAAGGGTAGGCTGATGAATCTGACCTATAGGTTAGGCGTCGAGAGAAGCGTAATATTCACTGGCCCCCTCCCAGAGAAATATAAATATGCTGCATTAGCATCTTCGGAAGCCCTTATTCTCCCAAGCTCCTTTGAGGCTCAGGGATTAGTCCTAATGGAGGCTCAGGCATTAGGCATCCCCGTAATAGCCACAAAGCAGGGTGGAGTTCCATACTTTATAAGGGATGGAGTGAACGGCATACTCATCGATTATGGAAGGCCCGATCAAATAGTGAAGGCCGTGAAGATAATATTGGAGGATAGGGATTTTGCTCGGAGGATGGGGGAGAATGGGAGAAGACTTGCTGAGAAGCATACTTGGGACTCAATCGCCAATAAGACGCTGGCCATATATGAGGATCTGGTCGAGACATCAGCCAAAAATGTAGTTAGCTCCGCTTCTTAATTGACCAGAGATAAGCCTCCTCAGCCCTCGTCTTCTCCGCTATTCCCTTCCGTTCGAGATCCTCAAGGATACATCCAATCGTGACTGGCTGAGACATCCCAACAATCTTACGTATCTGCCCTATGCTTAGAGGCCTCTCAGAGTTCTTAAGAGCCATTACGACTCTTGACTGCAGCTCCTCTATGCCTTTTAGGCTCTCCTCTATGTGCTTCCTTGCTTTTTCCCCTCTGAGAATGGCCTCTTTAAATGGCGGGAAGGGATGTCCAGTCACTATGGCCTTTATGGGCTCATTTAAGAGGCGGCGAAGAGCTCTGATATATGTTTCTGCGCTGTGGAAGAGCAGAGGCCTTCTATCCCCCCTGCCCTGAATTGAATCTCCAGATATGTAAATTCCAATCTCCTCGTCGATTATGCAGGAGGAGCAGGCTGAGTGGCCGGGCGTGTGGAGTATTCGTATCCTCCGCCCCTCTATATCAAGTATGTCGCCATCCTCGAATGTTCCATCGACGCTGATGGATTCGAATCTGGCCTTGCGGGCAGGGAATATGGATGGAAATCTCTCATGGAGCTCCCTATCTATAAGGCCAGCATCCTCCAAGTATGGCCTTCCAAACTTGTGAACAAGAACCTTACAGCCCGTGTCCTTCTTGATTATGGAGGCTCCTCCACAATGATCGAAGTGTGCATGAGTAAGTATTATGTGCGAGATCTCAGATGGGTCTCTGCCTATGCCTCTGATATATGGATAGATAGCCTCCTTTGGGGAGTCTTGAGTGCCAACATCGACAAGGATTATTGATTCTCCAAGGAGAATGCATGAGCTGACGAAATACGTTGACCACGGACACTTTATCAGGTGGATCCCCCTTCCGATCTCCAAATTCTTCACACCAGAAGATTAACGGGAACCTCCAGATACTTAACGCTTTGCCTCAAACCTAACTTCTTCCATGCAGGATCCTTTTTAATTCGAGTAGGATTGGCATCTCATGCATGTGCCTATGTGAGAGTTCACTCCAAAATATTCCCTTAGGCTGGGGATACTTCCTCTTTATCCTTATGATCCTCCTTGGAGTCGAGATCAGATCTACTGTCAAGTCATGTTCTTCTCTTGGAGCCTCATCGATTAATTGTAGGTCATGGATTGAAGTGAAGACAGGAGTCTCCTCATCTACGAGGTTAAGCTCCCTAAGAATTCCATACTCTATCTCGCTGTATCCCCCGCCCTTACCTATCCGTATGCCATCCCTTGACACGGCTACAGAACCGACTATCACGAGGTCTATGCTGGGAAGATCCCTTAGTGGACATAACCTTCCATGCTTGAATGCTCCTCTTATCGAGGATGCCTCGGCTAGGTTTCTCCTCTGGATCCGCTTCGGATCTAGCAGTAAGAAGCCGCTTCTCAATTTTGGAGTAGGCATGATTAGCGTTTTGCCCAACTCTAATATGAGACGCCTAATTGGCATCTGAGGCGAGTCCGGATTAACCTTGATCACGCGGGCATTTTTGAATTCTTTTTGCTCAGCTATTCTCTTAGCCGCCATCTCGGCCCCGATGAAGTTCGGTATCCTACCATAGACTGGCCTTGGAAATCTCGCCACTCCTTTGCTCTCAAGAAGCCCCCATACTCTCCTTCTAATATCATCCTTCCCGAGCAACTATATCACCGAGAAGTGAAGAGCAAAGATGAGCCTCATGCTGATAAATAATTATTGTCTCTTAGAAATAGGCTTTTATTCGGCTCGTATCTTAATAGGGGATTGGAGATGAGATTGAATCTGGAAAGTAAAGTTATGAAGGCGATTGATGAGGGAAATGGGATTCTAAAGTTAGCTCCAACATGGGTTCCTAGGGACTTCCTGTCTCCAGGGGGAAGATTAAGGCTGGATCCGAGGGATCTATATGCGCTCGGCCTTGAGAGAGGCGGGATAGATGAGAGGTGGCTTGCCTCCACGACTAGGGCGGATAATCCCGGAGCTCCAGAGGATGAGGGATTAAGCTACATCGTGATCAAAGAAGACTCCAAGGTGGAGAGGATTCTCCTAAAAGATGCAATTGATGCCGTAGGCGAGGAGATAATTGGCAAGCATGCTATGAGGAAGTATGGAGGATGGACAGTCCTAACGAAGTTCTTCGATAACTCAGTTCCAATACCGCTTCATCTCCATCAAATGGAGGAGCACGCCCACGCCGTTGGACAGGAGCCTAAGCCGGAAGCCTACTATTTCCCTCCGCAACTCAACGTTAACGAGGGAAAATTCCCCCTTAGCTTCCTCGGCCTAAACCCTGAGACGACGAGAGAGGACATTAAGGAGTGCTTAAGGAACTGGAATAAGGGCGATAATGGAATATTATATCACTCTAAGGCTTACAGGCTTAAGCCAGGAACTGGATGGCTCATTCCAGCCGGGATCCTGCATGCCCCTGGCACGCTTGTAACATATGAGGTGCAGAAAGCCTCAGATGTATTCGCAATGTATCAGTCAATGCTTGAGGGCAGACCGATTCCATGGAGCCTCCTTGTTAAGAATGTTCCGAAGGATAAATGGAATGACTTGGATTATATTGTGGACATGATAGACTGGGAAGCGAATACTGATCCATACTTTAAGAAGCATCATTACATCGAGCCCAAATATGTAAGGCAGCCGGAAGATATGATGGAGGAGGGCTACATGGAGAAATGGATCGTCTATGCATCTGAGGATTTCAGCGCGAAGGAGCTCACGGTTCTCCCAGGCGTGGAAGTGACGATAAGAGATAGAGCGGCATATGGCCTTATAGTCATACAGGGATATGGGAGAATAGGTAAATTCAAGGCTGAAGCGCCAAGCATGATCAGGTATGGCGAGCTGACAAACGATGAAATGTTCGTGACAGAGGAAGCGGCGAAGGCGGGAGTGAAGATAGTCAATGAGAGTTCAAGGGAGAATCTCGTCATACTAAAGCATTTCGGCCCTGGAAACCCAGATATGCCGAAGACAATCGATTAATTGCATATCTAATTAATGAAGTCATACTTGATGCTCTTCGCTCCATAGTGTGCATCTTTTTATCTACTTATGCTTACTGCCTATTTGGGTTTAGACGACGGATCCGTCTAAGCCTAGAATAGTCATAATTGGGGCTGGAAGCCTCTTAACCTTGAGGTTATTCAGGGACTTTTTATAGGTTGGAGACCTATGGGGCAGCGAGCTGATTCTATATGATATTGATGAGGAGCGGCTTAAGACTATATACGCGGCCATTAAGGAGCGATCAAACGGGCGATCTAGACTTGAAGTTTTCAATGAACACCGGTAAGGTTGAGGCATTAGAAAACTCGGATTTCGTCATAGTCGCGGTAAGGGTTGGAGGATTAAGGGCAACTAAGGCTCAAATAGAGATTCCCTTCAGATATGGTGCCGTATCGATAGTTGGGGATTCTACGGGTCCAAGCGGGATACTCAAGGCTATAACGGAGATCCCGGCAATATTAGATCTTGCATGGACGCATGAGGATGTCTCCCCAAACACCATGATCCTAAATCATACGAATCCCGTAGCGGCAATCTGCACGGCGGTTCACATGGCTTCTAAGATAGATATCGTTGGGTTATGTCATGGCTATCCATTAAGTTCACATCTGTAATGCTTGACCTCAAGTATGAGTCTTTAAGGTCCACAGTGGCTGGAATAAATCATCTAACATGGGTTACTTAAATAACCTATAAGGGCCAGAGCATAGTAGAGCAACTTAACGAGGCTGTTATTGAGGGGCGCAGATGGAGCGTCATTGAGAATCACCCTACATCGTCGGTAGGCAGCTCATTAAGACTCATGGAATGATGATCTCAGTAACAGACAGGCACAGCTCTGAATTCTTCCATTACCTGCCTGATTGGATGAACGATCCGAAGATAGGCAGTGTTCTAAGAAGGTGTAGTCGCGTCATTGATTATGAGGAGGGAATGCTATCCGAGGAGTATATCAGCCGAAGAAGAGATGAGCGAAGAGATATAACTGCAATTGTTAGGGGCCTAAAGAGACATTGGATCATCTGAGCTCTTCCACCTAGAGATCATATCATCCATAGTCAATGATACTGGAAGGGAGTTGAGAGCGGCTAATATACCGAATAGATCATACATTCAGGGCATAAGAGATGGAAGAATAGTGGAGGTTCCATGCATAGTCGATAAGAATGGATTGAGGGGGAAGAGGGTAGGCCAATTAACTCAGCCAGTCCTAGCAATCCTAAATCTACACCTAGAGAAATCCAAGGTTCTAGTGCAGGGCATAATAGAGAAGGATAAGGGATTGATATTGGAGGCTATGGGTATGGATCCAACCACGCCATCGCCTGAGAAGGCCGAGAAGATCCTAGATGAATACCTCTCGATTATAAATCCTCTTGGATGCTAACGCTTTACAATTGATAATTGCACATAGAGGTCTCCCTCGCAACCTTTTTATATTCTCGTTTGGATTGCAGAGGTGGAAAGGCTAATTGGAAAATTGGAGAGCCTTTAGTGTATATCAGGTTTTTAGCGTCGGGAAGGATCATAAAAATGGAAAGGATCGGAGTTGGATTGATCGGTTGCGGATGGGCTGGTCAGCAGCATGCGAGAGCCTACGCGCTGCTCCGAGATCATGTGGATCTAATAGCCGTAGCCGATATTGATCCGGAGAAGGCAAGATCCCTAGCGTTAGAATATGGCTTTTCATCTTGGCATAAAGACTACGTGGAGATATTATCGAATCCTAAAGTTGAAGTCATAAGCATCTGTCTTCCGATATATCTTCACGCAAAAGTCTCCATAGAAGCCGCTGAGATGGGGAAACATATTCTCTGCGAGAAGCCAATGGCCGGATCTGTTAAGGAGGCAGATGCCATGATTCGTGCCGCCAAAAGATCTAATGTTAAGCTCATGATCGCGGAGAATGTGAGGTTTAACCCGATAAACCTCCGACTGAAAGAGCTGATTGAAGATGGGATCCTTGGAGAGATCTTCTTGGTGCGTATGTTCAGAGATCATGAATTACACGGTTATATTAAGGCTCGGCCGTGGATGCTTGATAGGAGAAGGGCTGCTGGCGGAATATGGATGTCAGGGGGGATCCACGATGTTGACGCTATGAGGATGCTCATAGGCGAGATTGAAACGGTCTCCCTATTCCAGACGAGGAAAGTTCTACATGAGATTGAGGGAGATGAGACCTCAGTGGGCATTCTGAGGTTCTTTAATGGTGCAATTGGAGTATTAACTGAGAGTTACTCAACGAGGACGTTTAGGAGTACCTTCCCGATCGGCTGTCCCTCCATTATAAATGGAAGCGAGGGAACAATAATGGTATATCAAGATGAGATTGAGATATATGGAGAATCAACCGGGAAAAATTCGTGTGTAAGATCAAGAGTTGAGAGAAGAGATACTTTCCTCGAAGAGATCAAGCACTTTATAAGGTGCGTGAGAGAGGATAAAGAGCCAATAACCTCCGGCGAGGAGGAGAGGAAGAGCCTGGCAGTCATCTGTGCGGGCTATGAATCGCTAAGGAAGGGAGGAACTCCGATCCACGTGGAATATTAGAATGCAATGATCAGGAGCCAATGATGAATTTGATGATATGCATTCATCAAGTTCATGTTTTCACCCATACTGGGCTAGACCATGTAATCTCACCGTCCACTCTAGTAAGCCGAACATAATAGTAGTCGCTGTCTCCTGAGCCTTCATCTGCGAAGGACAAGTCGAGTATGCACTTTTTAGGTTCTAATCTCCTAATTACCCTGCCATTACGGATTATTTCCAGAGAAGCGAATGGAACCTCGCTTGCAGCTTGACACCTAATGATCCTTGGTCCTGCATGCTGAATTGCTGAGCCCATAGGAGCATCGCATACGCTGAATCTGAGGAAGACCCTCACATTAGATGCGGCGAAGACCCTACGATCATAAAGAGCCTCAAATATGTCTTATAGCCCAGGCTCCCATGAGACCTTGACGCCAAAGCAGACAATACTCCTCAGGCCTCTTCTGCAGGGAGTGAAGTTCATCTCCAGGTCTGCCATCATAGATGTCTCCCCCCTCCGATAAAGCCCATCTGATAGCCTATGGCTAAGCCATCAATAACATGTCGGCCTTCCCTCTCGGCCCTTAGGACTCTGATCGGTATTGGATTCCCCTGCCGGGCTGATCTTTCACTATTGCCCCAGATCGAGTATATCTCAACTAAACGTTCAACCTTTGGGTCATGGCCTAGATGCCAATCTACGCCCATAACTACATTGGCGGAATGATGAGGGATCACTAATACTTTATGTTCCTCTGCAGCCTCCCATATCTTCTCAAACCGATCATAAGCGGGATCATCAGGGCGGAGTATAGGCCCATAATCTCTGGGATAAAAGATGTTACGGTGGCCCAGCCCGTGATTAGTCCACTCAAACCCGATGAAAGTGACAAATGATGGCTGATAGTAATCATTGGTTGCCTCTACGAAGTAGTCCCGCTGCCGATCAGTTTGGCTCTCAGCATGACCGGATAATGCGAATATATCGAGGAAGGATTCGTTCTTTGCGAATGAATATAATCCTCTGGACAGCGTATTCCATCACTGAAGATGGTGTGGCAGTGTAGATCACCCCAAAAGAGTCTCTCCGCTGGCTCTTTCCCGCATACAAGTATCGGATTGCTCACGCCCGAGACTCCACTGGAGGGATCCCTGATCGTTAGGAAGTGAAAGCCGGGCTGATCGAAGGTGAGGCCATTGATCTTCGCTATGACTCTTGATCTCTCTCAAATACGCCTCTTTCATTGGCGAATGAATACTCGATAGGTCCATCATAGCCCTCGTCTCTCTCGATAATTATGGTTCCCCTCCAGTCTGGCAGCACATGATCCTTGAAGATTATGCCCCTTGGCGAATGGTTAAATCGTCCTTTCTGCTATTGGATCTTCTGGTTTTGGATAGTAACAGGCTGGAGGACAATTGTAAACATCCCCTAAAACCTTCACTCCTAAAGAGAATTTTTCACTAACCCGAACGACTGATGGAGCAGCTAAAAAACCTTTTACCATATTAGATTCGCTCCGGTCAACGCTGATCATTAACCACTCGCTCCCCAATAATAAACTCTTTCCAGATGGCTCTATAAGAAATTGATCTGAGACGGGCTTTCAGGGCGGATACTCAGCATGTAAATCTAGATCTGGTTTGGAAGAATACGGCGCCCGGATACTTCGAAGTAAAGAAATTGTAGTTCCCGTGTTTTGGGTATGATTTGGGAAAAGGTATAAAAGCGCTTATTCAGCCCCCTAATTATGAGTGTTGGCTTCCGCCTCTCGGAGGTTCTTTATTTGGATGTGGAATCATCAGAAGATTCCCTCTGTGCTCTTAAGCTCGGTCATGCAGAGTTATAATTGCAGTGTGGAATTATGATGGGTTTAGAGAGTAGCATGCTATTAAAGAGGGCTAGACTCATCGCATCTATAATCATGCTTCTCATAGCATGGGAGTTAATCGCCCATCTCGTAGTAGCCATAAAAAATGTTCCGTTTCCAACGGTTTATGAAACGGCTATGAGGCTTCTAAGACTCCTTTCAGGCGAGCCGCTATATGGAATATCCATATATAGGCATCTAGCCGATAGCATCTCCAGGTGGATTTTAGGCTTCAGCCTGGCAGTTTCACTTGGCATACCATTAGGCATCCTCTTGGGATACTCAGAGGTTCTATGGGATCTCTTTATGCCCATAATCTACGTCATACAGACGATTCCAGGCCCAGCGTGGATAGCCGTCGCTCTAATATTCTTCGGCCTTGGAAATGCCCCGGCGATCTTCATGATATTCATGGTGGTCTTTCATGCAGTAGTAATAACGACGGCGAGCGGAGCTAAGAGTATAGGTAGAAAATACGTTAATGCCGCCAAGATGTTCGGAGCGGATAAATTCACAATATTCTTCAAGGTTTTCCTTCCAGCCGCAACTCTACCAATCATAAGCGGCCTCAGGATAGGCTTGGGGAACGGATGGAGAGTCATGGTTGCGGCTGAAATGGTTTCGGGAGCCGCCTCCGGCTTGGGCTACTCGATCATA
This sequence comes from Candidatus Bathyarchaeota archaeon, assembly GCA_003661975.1. Classification (GTDB taxonomy): domain Archaea; phylum Thermoproteota; class Bathyarchaeia; order Bathyarchaeales; family DTEX01; genus B63. The sequence goes on along the minus strand of QMXE01000042.1, from coordinate 3,049 downwards.
GAGTCCAGATGGTCACTCGATTTTCCCTCAGCATTCGTCTGTATGCTCCTCATCTCAGCCTTTGGACTCTTCGTTCAGAGGGTTATATTTAGGCATATTGAGCAGCGGGTGATGAGGAGGATCGGCTTAACGAGGGCTGGCTAGAATGTTTCTGGAAGTTCAAAATGTCACGAAGATCTTTCGTTCATCAGAGAAGAAATCCATAGTTGCAATTAAAGATCTGAGCCTTCAAGTTTCGAAGGGCGAGCTCCTATGCATACTCGGCCCGATAGGCTGCGGAAAATCCACACTGCTCAATATGATCGCTGGCTTTGAGAAGCCCACGAGTGGAAGGATACTCCTTGAAGGTAGAGAAATCGAGGGGCCTGGACCAGACAGGGTTATGGTCTTTCAGGAGGAGACGCTCTTCCCTTGGATGACGATCCTCGATAACATAATGTTCGGATTGAGGCTTAAGGGCTTATCCGATGAGGAATCCAGAAGAGAGGCTCAGAGGCACCTCTCACTTGTCGGCCTCGAGAAGTTCAGCGCCTTTAGACCTCATGAACTCAGCGGAGGCATGAAACGTAAGGCTGAACTTGCAAGGGCACTTGCGATCGACCCAAAGATCCTCCTCATGGATGAGCCCCTAAGCTCCATAGACGCCATAAGCAGAGCTGGTCTCCTACGCGAGATCCTTAGGGTATGGGAGAGATCAGGAAAGACCATTATTTACGTCACACATAACATAGATGAAGCCCTATACTTGGCTGATAGAATAATAGTCTTAACGGCGAGGCCTGCAAGGGTTAAGAGTGAGATCCAGGTCGATGAGCCTAGGCCAAGAGATCTCCTCAGCAATGCTATGATCGCTCTAAAAAGAAACCTCCTTAAGGAGCTCGCTCAAAGCCATGTTCTAGCCGAATAGTGAAAGCGTGCATTTTCATCGTCAACTAAGAATCTGGAATGAATCGGTAAAGATTTGGGAAAACGCATATAAAATTTGCCTTTTGAACCCTAATCGGGCTGAAACGGAGATGTATTCAAAAACAAGGATTCTCATAGCAACCATCATAGTCCTAATCCTCACTGCGACCGGATACTTCTTATATCAGAGATACATCATGCCTAAGGCATCCAGCGTAGAGTTCGTTTTTGCCTATCAGGATAGAGTCGCCGATCTCGCATCTATAGTCGCCGTGAAGCTTGGATACTTCGAGGATGAGGGCTTAAAGGGCATTAGGACTATGATGTTCCATAGCGGTCCAGCATGTGTTGAGGCCCTCGTCTACGGAAAGGCTGATTTCGGAACTATGGGCGATACAACGGCCATACTGATAGCAGCTTCCAAGCAACCTCTAAAGATAATTGCGACTCACGGCGGAGGGGAGAATAGGCATAGAATAATAGCCAGATATGGGAGTGGAATACGCTCCATTAAGGATCTTGTAGGCAAGAAGATAGCGGTTAAGAAGGGGACATCCACTCATGGAGGCTTAATGCTCCTAGCCGAGAAATACGGATTAGACCTTGATCCCTACCTTATAGATTTGGATCCATCATCTCAGCTTACGGCTCTTGCATCCGGAGCCGTTGACGCTATAGTCGCCAGCGAACCTACCCCCTCCATAGCCGAATATAAAAAGTATGGCTATGAGGTTGCCACGCTTGGAGGATTAAACAATACATACCCCATACTCCTGGTGGTTAGGTCGGAATTCGCCGAGAGACATCCAGAAGTTGTCGTTAAAGTTCTTAGAGCGCTCATAAGAGCATCAAGATTCATACATGAACATCCCGCGGAAGCAGCTGGCATACTCGCGAATATAACTGGGATACCTGTTGAGGCCGTCATGAAGGCTATGAAGTATCATTATTATAATGTGACGATGGATCCAAGGACTGTTGAGAGCTTAGAGTCTATGGCTAAATTCCTTAGGGATATAGGTAAGATAGAGGAGACTCCAGACTTTAGGAGGGTCATAGATACATCGTATCTTAAGGAGGCCTATAGGGAGCTCGGCTCCTAAATGTGAATCTGAGCTCACCTGCGTGTCTTTCTGAGCGATAATGGATTAAACATGCATTTCTCCATGTGGCAAGTTGGATTTCTAACCCAGAATGGGCATCTCCCTCTGAGCTCCCTGCGACTTGGAACTGGAAGCTTAAAGTTGAAGAGCCTCCTGAAGACATTGACTGCATAAAGGATCGTCACGTATGATGAGAGCTTAGAGCATCGAGGCCCTCCTTCCCTAGCAAGCCTCATTAATGCCCTTCCAGTATACTTCAAAACTATGCTTCTCTCTTCACCGTGATATGGAGTCGCTCCCAAAATGATGCTAAGGGCGACTCCTAGGCCCATGGCCGAGCCGCAGACGCCCATAAAGCCGCATGAACCTTCAGGTATCATCCCTCCCCTCCGAAAGGCCTCTGAAACATGCCTCTCCGTGAATGGATAACCAGCATTCTTTAGGCAAGCCAACAGAATTGCTGGGACTATCGCATGATGCCATGGCCCGCTCACCGGCATCCTCCGTAGAATCTCAGCCTTCGGATTTGGGGCTGGATGCCAGAACTCTTCGGCTTCAAGCATAACCCTCTCAAACATGACTACTGGATTCCTCTCCTCTCTGGAGAGTATAATCTCCAGAATCTTCGGCATGTGCTCTCTCCATCTGCCGGATTTCTTTGATCCCCTAAACTCAACCTTCACTCTTCTATACTCGTCATACCACGGTATTTGGAAGTAATCAATTCCGACTCCCATTAACGCGCGGAAGCGATCTAAAGTGACCTTTGGTATTCCCCTAATCGACTTATGGTCTGCTATATTGAATCACCAAGAATCTCTACATGACAAATAATGATTTAAGAGTATCCGAATTTTGATGTCTGCTCTAAGCAAAAGAGCCGTCGCTCTAATCATAGTGGTGTATCTTAGTTTCACCAGCCTCTAAGGTATCCTTGAACTCCACCGTCTCCCTTGCTATTAATCTGCTGGAGATCTCATATACGTCCGCTCTCCTCGGAAGAAAGAATCCGCTTTTCACCCGGCTTAACAGCATGGATG
>QMXE01000041.1 GCA_003661975.1 Candidatus Bathyarchaeota archaeon | reverse complement strand
TCAAGTTTGGAATATCCCCAGATAGAGTTGAGTATGCCCCCAAAGTCCTTATCAGAAAGGCGATCTTATGCGAGCGGGCTGGCTTCGATGCGCTTTGGAAGGGAGATCACATACTATCTTTTAACCCCAAGACTTATTAATATGCATATGGAAACTAATCAGAGATTGAGGTGACAGAGGAATGTCTGAGGCGAACTCTGTGCTTATTGGCAGAAAGCCAATAATGAATTACGTCCTAGCATGCATAACATTATTCCATAGCGGAGCAAAAGAAGTCAGCATAAAAGCCAGAGGAAGAGCAATAAGCAGAGCAGTAGACGTAGCCGAGATACTCCGGAAGAGATTCATGCCAAACCTTAAGATTAAAGAGATAAACATCGGAACAGAGCAAGTTCAACTGAAGGAGGAGGAAGGCTCCTCAACTCCCAGAAACTTAAGCACGATCGAGATAGTCCTAACACAATAAGTCAAAGCCGCAAAATTTCACGTCACCGCATTTTTTATAACCTACGGTATAGCTTAGACTCTATCCATGCAAATGTCAAAATCAATCTTAACTATTTATATTAGGTAACCTAAAAGATAATTGTTTACTTAAGAACTGGATGGATCACGATGGAGAAGCAGGAAGGTAAATTCGAGATTTACTCCTCAAGCATATGCCCTGTTTGTCTGAGAAGGGTTCCCATGAGGATCTATGAGGAAGATGGTGTGATATACCTCGAGAAGAACTGCCCAGAACATGGTAAATTCGAGGATGTATATTGGGGCGACGCTGAACTATATAAGTGGTTCTATAAGAATTGGTATTCCGCGAGGTATATAGGCTCGGGTGTGGAGGAGCCACTGACCAAGATTGAGAAGGGATGCCCCTATGACTGCGGCTTATGCCCACAGCATAAAACCCACACGATCCTAGGCATAATAGATGTCACTAACAGATGTAACATGGCATGCCCTATATGCTTCGCCTACGCTGGAGCCGCAAACTATGTCTATGAACCCACATACGAGCAGATAGTTGAGATGATAAAGCTTTTAAGGTCAAATGGGCCTTGGGCCTGTAATTCGCTTCAATTCAGCGGTGGAGAGCCAACATTAAGGGATGACCTGCCGGATCTCATCCGGGAAGCGAGAAAGGCTGGAATGAGTCATATCGAAGTGAATACTAACGGATTGAGGCTCGCTGAAGATCTAGATTACTTCCGAAGCCTCTACGAGGCTGGAATGAACACGCTCTATCTCCAATTCGACGGCTTAAGAGAGGAGATCTACAAGAAGCTAAGAGGAAGAGGAGATCTGGTGCCGATAAAGGAGAAGGTCTTAGAGAATGCAAGGAAGATCGGATTAAGATCGATAGTTCTCGTAGTTACGCTTGCGAAGGATGTGAATGACAGGGACTTAGGAGACATAATCGAGTATGCCATAAAAAACTCGGATGTAGTCAGATGCGTGAATATACAACCGATCTCAATGGCTGGAAGGGCACGTAAAGAGGAAATGAGAAAACTACGCATAACTATCCCAGATGCGATTAAGCTGATAGAGGAGCAGACTGGAAGGAAGATCCTAGCCGAGGACTGGAGACCCGTAAATTGGCCCGTTCCAGTAGCGAAGGGAATGGAGATATTAAAGAGTAGGGCCTACCCGGAGTTCACTATGCACCCAATGTGCGGAGCCTCAACCTTTATAGTCGTCGAGAATGGCTCTTACACACCCATAACGAGGTATGTCGATGTAGACAAATTCGCGGATATCTTCTGGAATATATATTATCTCGGAGTTAAGGGCAGAAGGACAAGAGCCAAGGCTGAGATACTGAAGCTCCTACCAATGATAAAATCTGATCTCGTAAGGGGCTTAATTAAGGACATAGTGACTAAGGGGAGCATGGAGGCCCTTGCAGCATTAATGCATAGAGTAGTCATGATCGGGATAATGCACTTCCAAGATGTATGGAACATGGATCTCGACAGAATTCAGAGATGCGCAATACACTATGCAACCCCCGATGGTAAGGTAAGATCCTTCTGCACATACAATAACCTCTACAGAAATGAGGTTGAGAAGAAATTCGCCATATCAATCCGCGAATGGATAGAGAGAACAGGCAAGAAGATCAATGAGCCTGCATAAACAGGCCTGCCTCATTCTAAAACTGCTGAAACCTCCAGAACCTCTTATTTTTTATGATATCCTCCAGTATATCCCTTGCCCTTTCAGGCTTCATGGATAATAATGCCTTAACAACATGCTTACAAAGGCGTTTCTCCTCAAGTCCCTTACGCCAATCGTCACAGTCATGCCTCAGAATCCTCTTCCCCAAAAGAAATTCCACAGTATATTCTTTAACCCGCATTCTCACCCTATCCTCCGAGGATTCCTCGATTATTAATTCCTCATCTCCTATACTCCTACCCCTCTTTATCCTATTTAGATCCGTAAGTTTAAGGAGGAGCTGCCAAACCTCCCTTTCAGTTCGACTTAGACCCGCACTTAATGATCCGCCATAAAGATTATACTCTATGATCTTCCTCTTTACCTTCTCATGCTTAGGCTCTGCAATCTTCAGCATCTGCATGAGCTCTATGCAATTCTCAATTGCATACCCATGAAAGTGATTGTTAAAGTATCCATAGATCTTCTTGACTTTCTTACCTGTCTCCTCCAGCTTAGGAACCCACTCGCTTAGTTCCCTCTCTGAATATCGATAATTATACCATAACCTGCTGTTCCTCCCATGCCATCTGAAATAGGCAAAATCGGCTGTTACGTGGACTTCCGATGGGAAGGAAGGTTCATCAACCACGCAGTAGGCCACACCGTATTTCCTCAGCATTCTCCATGTATCCTCCCTCATCCATGATGAATCCCTAAACTCCACCGAGAATTCATATCCGTCCGGTATGATATCTAGGAATCCCTCAAGCCTTTCATAGCCACTCTCATACTTGAAGCTCGGTGGAAGCTGGATCAATATGCAACCCAGCCGGCCACTTACATATAAAGGTTCAAGGAGCTCCAAGAACCGCATTAGATCACTTCTAATATCCTCAGCCAAATCGAGCTTCTTCTTGTGGGTTATCAATCTCGGCAGCTTCGCCGAGAAGATGAAGTTTGGAGGAGCCGCCCTATTCAAGCCGTAAATGGTAGATCTAGATGGATAACGGTAAAAAGTGGAGTTGATCTCGACTGTATTGAAGAATTTGGCGTAATAACTGAACATTCTCTTCTCATCATCATAGAAGGGTCCGATCCACTCCTTATATGACCATCCGCTGGTTCCCAAGAGTATAGTGGACATTCCCACTCCAAACTAAACGATCACTCTAATCAGTGATTACGCGGTTACGCCTAATAGATGTTATGCCGATCGCAGGAGCGCCAAAATAAACTGACGGAAAAGGTCACTCATGCCTAATGACGGTTATCGTGCATTTAGTCGCTATTGCCATAATTACACCTAAGGCCGCCAGCCACGGAGCTATGACCACACCGACAAGGCCAGCCCAGGCTGGTATCTCCAATAGCGTATTCCCCCTATCATCCTTAATTATTATCCTCCTAACATTTCCCTCATGAAGCAGCTCCTTAACCTTCTCGATGAGATCGCTTGATGATACAGTATACTCCTCCCTTAGAGACTCATTGACTGGAACTCCACATTTCGGACAGAAATTTGCGCCTCCAGGCAATTCTTCACCGCAATTTCTACACTTAGCCAAGTATCTTCCCCCATTCACCTAGTAGTACTGGGAAGCCATCCCTAAATAGTTATTCCTCTAGAGGCGTAAAAGATTGATATGTAAGGGCTTAATAATGAAACGAAGAAGAAAGACTCGGTGAGGCATGCATGGTTGAATTTGAGGAATTAAAAAGTAAACTGCATGGAAAGCTCTTTCTCTCATCAATGATGAACCTAACAGATGGATCCTTCTGCTCTGAGAGAAGCCGTGGCTGCGCAATGGTTCAGATAGGAGCATACCTAGCTGAGCCATCAGCCTACGGAAAATTCAAGTCTGTTCTGCCGCCTGAAAGACGAGAATGCATTCGATTCCTAAGCGAAGAATGTAGGAAAGCCAAGAGCCGCACAGACGTTTATGTCTGTCTGAATTTAGCCTCTCCAAAGCTTGAGTGGGCTATAGAGGCTGCGGAGGCCTTCTGGGAGGCTGGAGGAGACCTCGTTGAACTCAACGTTCACGGCGGCTACAAGAGATACTTAGAGCTCGGACTATTGAGGGCTATGGTACTCCCAAACAACAGGCAGAACATGATCAAATGGCTTAAGGCCCTATCCAACCTTGAGATTCCATTAATCGTAAAGTTTAGGGCTGGCGTAATCCCAGATTACCCGGCAGTCCTCGAGGAGATCGCCGACATAAATATCTTCGCCGTGCACTTCAACATCAGAGACGAAGATACAAAACGGCCGGACTTCAAATTTGCAGAGGAAATAAGAGAGAAGTGTCCCTTCCTCCTTTTCGTAAGTGGATATGTCAGATCAGCGGATGATGCAAAGAAGCTCTTCTCGATCGGAGTGGATATGGTGGGAATAGCCGAGCCGACAATTGAGGATCCAAATTTCATCGCTAAAATCGCCGATCAGCTCGGCATAAAAGAGAACTAAGTGGCTTAGTGACCGCTGAGGATAAAGACTGCACATCAGCCTTAAAAGCGATTGTTTGTATTCAGCATGACATACAAAGATTCTTAATGAATCTCGGAAGAGTCAGTAACGATATCCTGCCGTGAGGCGGTACTTCATGTCTAATGAAGACAAGGATAATCCTCATTCTGACCCTATGCCTCTCATCATGGATGAAGAGGCCTCGGAGGAGAAGATTAAAGAGTTAGAGGAGAGATTCAGTAACTTAGCGAGGGTTATAAGAGAGGATGCTAAGCAATTAAGCGAGTATTTAATAGCCGAAGAAAAGGCCATAAATGACGTATGCAGTTTTCTCAGGAGGATCCTGTCAGAACTCGGCCTCTCAATAGTCATACCGGAAAAGGCCCTGCCGAACATGGAGAAGAGCAGGAAGATAATCTTGAATTCTGAATGTCTCCTCATCACCATCTTTGATGATGGCACGGTCGAATCTAGATCTCTAAGCAACTGCCCCCCGGAGACCATCCTAGCCGTGTTATGGGCTCTCCTGCCGAGATTGAAGGATGAGGTTAATGCATATCTTAGGAGGGTCAGCATGAGATTTAACCTCCTGGAGGCTCTTAAGGAGGAATTAAAGGATATTCAGAGACCCTTCATTCATGAGGAGGAAGAATCTGGAGGATTCAGGGAAGAGAAAGTCAAGGAGGTCTTTATTCCATAGTAGCGTTGCAAGTTCATCCTAGTTGAGGTTAGAAATTCAAGATGATCAGGGTTCTACCCGTTGAGATACGGGAGTTTTCCTCCATAAATGAACTAGACGAGTTCTTAGAGAAGGAAATAGCTTGGTATCAGGCTCTACTCGAAGAATATGGTGAGACTTTAGGCTCCCTCCTCCGAGGACAGGGTCTATCATCAGAGGAAGTCGAGAAGATACTTAAGGAGAAGGGATTTAGCCGGCCTGTCTCCAGAAAAGGAAAGAAAGGAAGGTCAGCGTCTCCCTCAGAAGGCTGGTTCAGCTATAAGGGCCTATTATTCTCTGCTGATAAGCAGGGTAGAATAGAGATGCTCTTCGAATCTATAGAGAAGATCGAGAATGCCATAAATAGGATAAAGGAGGCTAGGACATTAATTGAAGAGCTCCAGAAGGCTGGTTTCGGCTTAGGCTTATCATTCTCCGTCTATCTCGTTAATGGAGTTCCAGAAAGGATATTCGTTCAAAAGGCGAAGTCAGCCGCCCAAAAGTATAAGCTCGAATTATTCCTCTCAACGTCAATGACGCCCACTCCTAAGCCTTCAAAGATTGAAGAAGCCGAAAATAAGAGTGAGGAAAGCCAAGAGAAGAGCGGAAAAGAGGAAGGAGCCGGGAAATAACAATAGATTGATTCAGCATGCTATTACATGATGTAGGAATAGCTGAAGAATGTATCCACAAATTTCTTCATGAGCTCGTATGGCGATCTGACTATGCAGTAGATTGGGAAGTAATCTTTCACCCTTTCACTGTCTATTCCTATGCCTATCACGTTAATTCCGGATCTTACAGCCTCTCTGATCTCCTCCTTGGCCTCCTCATCTGCTCCTTTATATCCAAGCGGAACGCCGTCAGAGACTACTATTAGTATTTTGCTCTCCTCATATCTCCTCCTGAGGGCCTCAGCTGCGATCCTAACTCCATCAGCGAGATAGGTTACTCCGCCATGTTCTATCCCGCCTATCCTCGCGCATACAGTCCTATTATGATTCTCCTCAAAATCCTTAATTATGTAGAATCTATTATCAAATGCGAATACTCCCAATGACCGATTATCCTGAAAGAGCTTCCTCGAAACCTCTGTTAAGCATAAGATTATATCTTTCACTTCGCCTGCAAAGCTCTTTAGGCTTAAGCTCACATCTACAAGTATGCTCCATGCCTGCGCCCTGTAACGTAAGGTATCCTCCTGGAAGATGTCGCTTCGCTGCTGTTGACTTGCAATCACCTGTATTGCCTCTTGTAGATCTATTATTCCAGCCTCCCTTCTGAAGTCCTCGCCAGTAAGATTATAGTATAACGCAAGCCTATTCGTAATCCGCCTTATAGTCTTAGAGTGAACGGCCCTTCTCCTTAAGAACTCTGCATAATCATACTCCGGAAAAAGGAATTCCCTAAATCTAGTCTTCACCCCCAACTCCTTATATCTCGAGAGGATCCTCCTCATCTTCCTTTCCTTCCTCATCCAATCCCAGTAATTCTGGGATGCCTCTCTCCTCAATGTCTCATAGTTAACATTTATTCTCAAGCCTGTTCTTCGATTAATCTCGTCAACGACGTCCTGCACCTCCACCTCGGAGGGAACCCTTAGTTTCTCCTGAAATATGGAGTTTTCACCTATATGGTTCATGTATAGGAAGGCTGGAACCTCAGGGAGTGTCGATGACCTATTGGATAGTAGTCCATAGATCTCAGAGAAGGCTTCGATTCTATATCTAGACAGAGTCTCATCTACTCTTGTAATATCCAGTCTGTTCTCTAAGCCTGAAAAGATTCTGATAACTCTTCTCTCCAGTCTCTTAAGGGCATCCACGGCTTTCCTGACTATCTCATTCTCAGATGTAGCGATTCTCCCCTTTATCATACCAGTCTTGTAGGTGGAGAGAGTTGAGGATAAAATTCTGACACCTTCATTTCTAATCAGGTTGGCTGGCTTAAGATTGATGTATGAAGTTGCATCGGCAAATATTATTTCAGCGAGTAAGTTTCGATGGAAGGTCTTCATGTAAGCGTTTAATATGGCATCCTCAACCATGATGATCGATGCTAGGGCTAATTTCTCATCCTTGCCGTCAATATATCCCTTATAAGCCTTTGAATTCACGGTTAGGGTGAGAAGGCTCAGGTAGTAAATGGATGATTTAAATAGATTCCATAGGATCAATAATTGGCTTTCATCCCTTGGATCAAAGAGCATCCCTTGATATTCAAGTCTGCCATCCTCCGTTTTCCTCACCTTTGGGAGGTACATCACAAATCCAAGATCATCCTTCTCGAGGAACGGGAATGGCGTGGAGTCCCTCATCAATATCTTTAATTCGCCGGGCTCTTTTCCAGTCAGATCATACGAGATGAACCATGCAGTATCATAAAACTTCAAGGAGGCCACCCGGCTTCTAAGAGAAGAACCCCTTAATTATCCTCCTAACAGCCTCTTGGATCTCAACGTCATCGCTTGTGGTGCCTACAATACTCTCCTCTGCAGCCTCAAGCGGATCACTTCCATCAGCGATCAGAATCGCCCAATTCATTAGATCCCCAGGTGAAGGCCCATATGGAAGATCGCCCATTTGATATTGTCGTCGTAGCTCAGCCCCGGCGCGGACGATCCTCGTAGCAGTGTCCTCGTCAACCCCGCTTCTCTTCTGGATCAGCTTGATCTCCTCAGGAGATATCTGATTGCCTATGCTCAAGTAGCTAAAGTTTATCCAGACGGACATTCTCCTCCTGAAAGCAGCATTCAATGGTTTTGTCCCTGCAAACTCGCTTGAGAATGGATTCATCGATATTATCACGTATCCATAGGGATGTCGCTTAACGATCTCATTATCCTTCTCCGTTAGAACTATGTGCCCACGGGTATCCAGTATCGGATTTAGTCGAGCCGCTATATCCTGCTTCATCATGTTAGCTTCATCTAGGTATAGGATCCCACCGTTCCTACACCATAGGATTATCTGCCCATCTATCCAATTCTCCTTTCCTAAGCCTATATATCTCCCAAAGAGGTCGTAGGTTGATGTTTGCAGGCCGCAGTTAACCTCCCATATCGGAAGCCCCGTAAGTTCAGCTATGAAGTAGACTATATGAGTCTTCCCCGTTCCACTCGGCCCTATTAGGGCGCACTGCTTAAAATAATATAGCGCCCGAACGATCTGCTTTACATAATTCTTTCCTGGAGGCGTTATATACTCTGGAACATTTGATGGAATTAGATCTCTCACGGATTCTGGGAACTCATATCCAGGATGCAGATCATACTTTTCTATGCCATACTTCTTTAGAAGCTCAGATTTCGACTTTGTCCTCCTAATGAAAAGGTTGATCTTTGCATTTTTAAGTTTGGTTCGGAACCGCTCCTCTACGTATCGTCTAGCTATACATTGGCTCCTAATCTGATGGCTTCCATACGCAACTTTGCTGCCATGCTTTGACATACTGAAGAATCCCGAAAGTTCCTAATCGAATGGGAATCTTAAGTGCTAGTGTGTAACGTGCCACTACACACAAAGGGAAATTGGCTTGAAGGGAATAATCAACACTCAAGGCGGAAGGCGCTGATATTCTGCTTGGATGGGAGATGCATCAATGAGCTCTAGCGAAGTGAAGATAGACGTTAGGCTACTTAACGTATCAGGATCCATCATTGATAATACTCAAGGAGAGAATGTAGAGCCGAAATTCGATGTAAACGTGAAATTGGAGGAGGTTAACAGGAACTTGGATGAGGCAACCTTCAATTTCGCGATCGCAATGAATACGAAGCCCAGCGTTGTAAGATTCGAACTGAACGGCATAGTGAATGTGCTTGGGAAGAACAGGACGATCGATAAACTCCTAGAGACAGACCCGGAGACTAAAGTTCCACACCTCCTGAAGAAGATATATCAGAGGGTCTTCGTTTCCATCTTCCTTCTCTCAGGGCTTATGGGAGCTCCACATCCACCTCCAGACCTCCTATTCACCTCAGTTAAAAATGATACCGGAGAATCTAGCGAAGAAGTAAAGACTGAAAAGTAAAAATGCAATGTCTGAATTTTCGGTTTGAATCCGCTCTTCATAACCCATTTTAATAATGATGGAATACTGCATATTGCCGAGCGCCGAGCCGGGGAACTCCAGCACATGACAGAAGCTAAGCATATATTTGATAATAGAAGCGGATTGCTAACTGAGATATCATCTTTAAGGGAAGGAAGAACGATCCTTAGGGGCATAAATGCCTTCAAGCTACGCTTGGAATCCACCCCCGGATTCCAGAGGATATGTAATGCACTGGTCAATTTCGGTCTCTCAAAGAATGAAGCTAAAGTATTCATTTACCTCGCGAAATATGGCGAACAGAAGGCTCATAAGATATCAAAGGCATTATCGCTTCATAGAACCGAAACATACAAGATCCTGAAAAGGCTTGAGGAGAAGGGCCTCGTATATCGAATTCTAGACAAGCCTATAAAGTTCGCCGTGATCCCAATCGGCGAGGCCCTTGAGAACTTAGTTAGAGAAGAGAAGCAGAAGATTCAGCAGCTGGAGGAGGAAAAGAGGCGAATACTCGAGATGTGGGATTCAATAATGGTTCCAATCAAAAACCATGAGGCGCTCGGCGAATTTATACAGGTACTTAAGGGGAAGAATCAGATATGCATTAAGGCAAGCGAGTTAATAAGGGATGCTGAAGAGGAGATTCTGATGGTGGCTTCAGGCGATATTCTCCTGCAGCTCTTCTACTCGGGAGTTATGGATGACCTCGCAGAGAGAGCCGAGAAGGTTAAGATGAAGGTTATCACGGATTCCTCATTGAAGAGCAAATACATACTTAAGAAGTTAGATCTTAAAGATAAGAGCCTAAGCATAGACATCGATAATATGCCTAGCTTCATCCTCTCAGAGAAGAATCTCATACTCTTCATAGCCGGTGCGGAAAAGAATGAGAGACGCGCCATCTGGACCAATCAAAAGGCCATGATAGACGCCCTCAGAGTCTCATTCTTAACTCTAAACGGAACTGAGAGAAAATACTGAAGAATAGATATCGATTAGAGATACACTTCTAAAACATGTTTTATGCCTTCAAAAATCCTTAATATATCCTCTTATTCTATGTTTGAACTGGAGGTTCAGATCAGTAGCACATCTCGGCAGCATCAGGCTAAATAAATACTTGTTGCGCTATTTGACTTTCTGTCTGTATAGCGTATATACGCACAAACCGAAATATCCACTCAAACGCCAGTCTTTTCTTCAGTGAAGAAGATGATGCTCCGAATAAACAATGAGAAGGCGCTCAGCACAGTAGTTACAACGTTAATAATCTTAGTCGTATCTGTACTTCTAGCCGGCGTAGTCGCATTGTATGCAGTGAACATAACATCCACTAGAACCCAGCAGGAGGATCTGAGACTCTACAAGCAGGAAGTATGGTATAACGTTACTGGCAGCTACTCCTACGCTGCCCTCGCCATAGACAATGTCGGTGGAAGAGACGTGGTGATAGACAAGATTCAGGTTAGAGGAGTCGAAGTCTCTTGGAGCGACGTAGCCTACTTGAGGCTTAGCTCACCCATCACGGGCTCCCTCCAAGCTCCAAATGGATCCTACGCAAGCAGCCTTCCAGGAAACAACTTCGAATACGTCTCTGGCACACTGGGGAACTTTACAACGGCCTCAAATGATATTCCACTACATTCAGGCGATACCCTTATAATTTACATTAAGAATCCAGACAGCGTCAGCGCTAATGATATAGGCACAACGATTGGAATCACCGTCTTCACGGAGAATGCCCAATACTACGTTGAATGCAACGTGAAATCCGCTGAAAGGGCTTCTTCATAAATCCGCATCTCAGCCCACCCCTCCTTTTTTTATATTACAAGTGGTGGCGAATATGAAGAGTAAAGGCCTTACAACCCCAGTCTCATCGATCCTATTGATTTCCTCATTCACGATCATAATCTTGGCAACCTACAATATTGCGGTCTCAGCGGTAAATATCAGGTCATACAGGCTCAATTATGCCGCTGCCAAACATGAAATGCTAGCCCTAGAAGACGCTATTCACTCAGTAAGCTGGTCTCCAAAATCATCCATCATAATAAAATTTCATGGTTATGGAGGAGAATTCGAGGTTAATCCAGACGGTCGAAGATTAATAATAAACGTTTCAGACGGCTCCACATCGGCCATAATATTCAACTCAACGATAGGCTATGTAGAATATGAGCTTCCAGCCGCAGATAGAGGCGAAGTCGGATGGTATCTGCGTGGAAGTTCAGAGCCCATAGTGAATCAGAGCTTCCGTGAAGCCGCGCAAATGTATATCCGAGTGAACGGTAATGAGCAGAAGATATATCTCGGATATAGGCCGCTCGTTTTCTCCTATACCGAAGACTCGGATGAAGGCATGGTAAATGTCATCCGAATATTAGTGACTAACCTGAATTCCTCTGAGAACATTCTATCTAGCGGCAGCTTCCAAGTTAGAATTCGATGCCTAAACATTACTGGCTGGACTAGAAGATACAGCATAAACGGTTCGTTATCCTCTATTAATGTGAAGGCAATAGTTGATGGCAATGCCGGATCAGTTATCCTTCCGCTTCTAAGCGAAGGAGATCTCACACTTATTAGATTAGAACTCCTCATCTGCAACCTAAAAATTGAGAAGGTGATCGGCTGATGCCCTCAAAATCAATAGATTTCCTATTCTCGCTCCTAACCTTGTCGGCTGTAGGCATAATCTTAACGGCCTCCATAAATTCATACTGCGGATTATTGAAGGCCTCATCTGAAAATGAAGAATTGGAGGCCCTACTCGAGAATATGCGCTCCGAAGTTATATATGCACTTCTCATTCTATCCGAAGATAACGCAACATTAACCTTGGATATTAAGATGCCCCATAAGATCGGAGACAGATACTACTGGATCAGAATGTCAAACGATTCCTCCTCGGCCTGGATTGAGGGAGGATTCGGCATATCTGAAACCACGGGATATAGATGCCGCGTGTATCTGCCCGGAAGGATACATGTCTCCGGAGTCTTTGAAAGCCGATACGTAACTGCCAGGCTCGTATGCTCAATAAGCAATTCTATTCCGACGGTCATTCTTGAGAGAAGGGAGTGAAACATGAAACGTAAGGATAAGAAGAAG
>QMXE01000040.1 GCA_003661975.1 Candidatus Bathyarchaeota archaeon | reverse complement strand
GGAGAAAGAAGACTGATAACGGAAATGCCAATAAAAAGCTGAGTAAGTTTCTTGAGAGATGATTGCTTGCTCACGTGAAGGTGATGGTGGCGAAAAGAGGCAAGAAGTTCTGCGGGGTGAATCCAGCATATCCCAAGACGCTGAATAATAGCTAAAAGAACTAAGACTTGATACGCATACGACATCTAAAATCCATGAACACACATCAACACCTATGAAAACTGAAACAGATACATAAGGCGTTTAGTAGCCCATCTTTTCTATGCTCTCCGCAAGCCCCTTCATGTATCCAATCGCAAATATCTTTCCTAGGAGATGATATCCGGGAATCCCGCCGAATAGATCATCGAAGATCATCTTAGGCACGTGATCAGGCCTCATCGGACCCTCAAATCCAACTTCATAGTATGCCTTCATCGCCTCGAACATATCGACTCTCCCCGATGGATCGTCATGGAATATCTCTTGGAATCCTCCAGGCTCATGGACTGATCCCTTAACATTCCTGAAGTGAGCGAAGAATATCTTTCCCTTCTTTCCAAAGTATCTTATAGCCGCTGGCACATCAACCCCCATCTCTGCGAAGCATCCCTGACAGAAACACATGCCCACATTATCGCTTGGAACGAGACTGAAGAGCTTATCGAATGCCTCTATGCTCCTTAAGATCCTCGGGAATCCCTGTATTGGAGAGATAGGAGGATCATCGGGATGGAAGGTTATTATTACATCTGCCTCCTCAGCCGTTGGAACAACGCCCTTCAGGAAGTATTCCAGATTTCTCCAGATCTCCTCTTCTTTATAAACGCCAAATTTGACAGTAGGCGGAAAATCCTTTATTATGTCATAATCGAATGCCGTTGAAGTTGCCCCTCCCCTCGTAGGCTTATCGATCTCAGTCCGCCATATCATGTTTGGAACAGGAGGCATGTGCTGGGGCTTTATGACCTTTATTCCAGCCCTTCCAATGTTCTCGAGGGACTTGCAGAAGTTCTCGAGTTGCTCCTCCTTTCCAGGCAGATCATAGATTATCTTCTCTATTGGAGGGGCATCCTCTAATACCTCAAGTCTCAACCCATGCTTCTCCACATGCATCTTAATCTGAGCCAGATCTCCATACTCCCATACCTCTGAGCCTCTGGGAAGCCTTGGACCGTGACCTATAACATCTGTGCAGCCGAGCTGCTTCATCAATTTTAGATTATTTGGGTCATAAACGTCTCCTGGAAGGACAACGGCGAATCTCATTCTAACCATTTTTGATCACGCAACGGTAGGCTTCATCCAATAAAAGGGTTTCCCGGTCATCATGGAAGCGGCAGGAACTTTATGCAGACGGGAGTTGGAACCTTTACTTCCTCCCCAGTAGGCTCAAGCAGTCCAGTATCTTCATTCAATCTGAAGACGACTATATTATTGCTTTCCCTATTCGCCACGAATAGAAACTTTCCATTCGGGTCGATAGCGAAGTTCCGCGGGATCCTTCCACGCGTGGATTCATGCCCGATCATGCTGAGTCTGCCAGTCTCCTCATCTATCTTATAGATCGCTATGCTATTATGGCCTCTATTCGAGCCGTAAAGGAATTTGCCTGAGGGAGAGACATGTATATCCGCTGGATAATTGGTTCCCTCATAGCCTTCCGGGAGGGTTGATATAGTCTGTATCGGCTTAAGCCCTCCTGTTTCGCTGTCAAATGAGAATGCAGTTATGGTTGAGTCGAGCTCGTTTATTACGTATGCGAATCTCCGATTTGGATGGATGGTGAAGTGACGTGGACCAGCCCCGGGATGAATGGATACCCAAGGCTGATCATTCGGTATGAGCTTCCCCCTCTCAGAATCAAACTTGTATATCATTATCTTGTCGATTCCTAGATCTGCCACGTAGGCATATCTGTTTGAAGGGTCGAGGATGACTGAATGTGCATGTGGACCTTCCTGTCGCTTCGGATTAACGCTTGATCCTCTATGCTGAACTATGTCCGTGGCGTCTCCGAGGCTTCCATCATCCATGATAGGCAATACGCATACGCTACCATTAGCGTAATTCGCCACGAGGACATATCTTCCCGTTCCATCAACGGTTACATAGCATGGCGAGGCTCCACCTGAGGGCTTAGTATTCAGAAGTGTTAACTCTCCAGTCTCCAAGTTTATGTTGTAGCTGCTGACGGCTCCGGTTCTCTTACCCTCGAATGACCCAACCTCATTAACGGCATATAGATACTGCTTGTTCGGGGAGACCGCCAGAAACGATGGATTTGTTATCTTCGTCGCTTTTCCTATCGGCTCTAGACCTCCAGTATCCTGAGCAAGCCTGAAGATGTAGATTCCCTCGCTCTCCCCATGAGTGTATGTTCCAACGTAAACGAGGATCCTCTCATACATTAGTTATTCCCCATAAATCTCAACTTGAAGGATCATAGACCTTCAGTATCTCTTTAATCTTTTTGAGAAGCACCTCTGATCTTGGTGGGCATCCCGGAACGAAGTGTCCCTTTAAGCCATTGTAGAATGTTGGGGCTGCACAGTATCCGCAGAGGATCAAGGTCTCGTCTGGACGGAGATTCCTCCTTATCTCTTCCTCATTCGCTCCGGGACCCATGACGTAAAGGAACTTTCTTCCCCTAGATATGTTCTCGCAGAACCTCATAACATCCGCTACTAGCTGGAGACATCCTGTGCAGGCTCCGAAGTTTAGGAACCTAGAGTTTTTGGCCCTTGCATTTGCATATCTGACTATGTCAACTCCCCTTCCATAGTATGCCTCATCAAATGGAGTCCCGGCGATCTCAATCTCATCCATACTTCTTGTTCCCAGACCCTTCTCTTCAGCCCATTTTAGAAATCTAAGAGTTGAGGGATCTACGCCCAATATCCTCGCTGAGACCGTATCGATGGCTACTGGATCGAATCCTGCAAGGGTTAGATCAAGTCTGGCCGTCTCCTTATAATCCTCTATCGGCCTAGGCCCAATATGTAAGGTCGTATATGTTCCATCAACGATTATTAGGTCGGCTCTTCTGGCCTTGTATAGGTCGACTATGGCCTCTTCAACCCTGTAGATCGCATGGTAGTATCCCCTGTCCTTAGGCGGGATCAAACCATACATGTTCTTTATTGCCACGGTTATTCCATATTGGACATGCGTCTTTAATGTTGGCACATTAATGAAAACATCGGATTCCAATAGGATCTTAGACAATCTTACCTCCCTAAAGAATAATGGATCCTCAACTTTAACCTTGACGAACGGATGCTTTTTCAGGTCTAGGAATTTAACTCCGAGATTCTTAGCGAGCTCCTCATATCTGCTGATCGTCTCATTCGGCATCTTCCAGTATGTCTGAGTATCACCTATTATGACCTCAGATGCCCCGGCATTCAGGGCTTCCTGGGCTAAGACCTCAACTGTCTCAGGCTGAACTACCTCTCCCGTCTCGAGTGGAGATGCATCTACCAGATTCGGCTTTATGAAGACCCTGTCTCCTCTGTCCACTATCTTATCTATGCCGCCGAGGATCTCTAGGGCCTTCCTCGTCCTCCGCCGTATGTCTGGATCCTTAACGATCGCTATTCTAGATCTTCTCTTCATGACCCTCTTTGGCTCCTCCTGCAGTTGTCGTGGAGTATTTAGTCAAAGAAGTCTTCATCGCCTTCGGGAAGGTATTTTCTCGCTCTCTTCTCATTAAATTCCACGCCTAATCCCGGTCTATTCCAAACCTCTATGAATCCATCTTTAACTATTGGGTCTGGAAGCCCTTCAACTATGTCATACCACCATTCTGGATTTCCAACTGGATACTCAAATGCTATGTAATTGTCGGGTAGGGTTGCCGACACCTGGACTAGGGCGGCCAGACCTATTAATCCATCTCCTATACCATGAGGAGCTATTAGAATGTCATGCATATCCGCGAACTCTGCGATCCACTTTAGCTCCGCTATCCCACCAACATCGCATGGATCAGGCCCTATAATATCCACGGCGCGCATCTCAATTAGATCCTTAAAGTTCTGTCTGAGGTATATCTGCTCTCCAGTATGGATCGGTGTGCTTGTAGCCCGCGTAACCTCCCTATAAACGTCCGGGAGGACGTATGGAACATAATCGCCTGTGATTAGATCTTCAAGCCACATGATATTGTATGGCTCTAGAGCCTTAGCTAGCTTGATCGCTGATGGAACGACCCATCCGGGTCCACAGTCTAATGCCAGTCCTACCTCCTCCCCTAAAACCTCCTTCATAGCCTTAACGCAGTCAATAATGTATTTTAGGCCCTTTTCTGTGAGCATTCCCCTACTCGGGTGGAACGATCCCTTCCTCGCCTCACCGTAGAACGACTCTGGGATCCCCGATAATATATTCCCGTGAAAGCCTATCGGCTGCTTTATTATTGTGAAGCCTTCAGGTGCCTTCTTCATTTGGAGGACATTCTCAGCATAGTCTTCAGGCGTGAAGCCCTTCATGGGAGGCCTGACGCCGCCATTATAGACTCGAACCTTATCTCTAACCTTCCCTCCGAGTAGCTTATAGACTGGGAGGCCAGCAGCCTTTCCGACTATATCCCAAAGTGCAATCTCAATCGCGCTTACGGCGCTTCCCCAAGGCTTAAAGCTGCCTAATCGACGTATTTTAAGCATGACGCGCGCAACATCCGTTGGATCCTCTCCTATGATGAACCGCTTATAGAACATTACATGAGGCTTTATATACCACTTGGAGGATTCTATCTCTGCATATCCGCTTATATCCTCATCTGTGACTATACGGACTACCGGGTTTCTCCCTATGACCGTGCATTTCAGATCTGTTATCTTCAACCTTAAGCATCCCTCAATATTTTAGCTCGAAAAATACATAACAGAAGATTCATTTAACGGTTGCGCTTACGCATGGAGCATGATAGGCCACCTAAAACGATGAGGAGAAGGATAATCTAGCTGATGCGCCACGCTATGATCTTGCGCGTCTAGATCTGAGGAAGAATACGATCCCCCCAAAGTGACTATAGTAGCCGCTATGCCTCCATAGAGCGTGTAGGGATAGCCCTCCCACAACTAATGGGACTGCCTTCACATTCTCCTTTACGCCAGCCACCTGAACAGCCGGGATTATCGAGGAGAAGTTGTATAGTCCCTGAAAGGCAGGTATGTTCGGCCAGTGAGTTATCTGGATCAGTATGTCCGCATCTGATCTTATCTCGTGGAGGCCCTGCTGGATTGGGAGATAATGGTCGGCCTCCAATCTTATTTGAAGGCCGTCCACGATCACGTTTGTATCCTTATATGCGCATATGTATGATTCTGATGTGTAGTTGATTGGGACATACACCATTGTAGGCTGGTTGGCCTTGATTGGCAGATAGACGACTCCTGTTCCATGGTCTTCCCCGCCAATATGCGATGATGTTCTAGGCTCAGCTCCGTGATGAACGTGGCAGACCTTTTATTGTCTTATCGCTCTTAATTAGGATCTCTGGGTATGGCATCAGCCTCATAGGAAGGGTCTCGGGAGTTATGAAGATCTTGCCTCTAGCCGGAACCTTCGTCTCGAATATCTTCTTATATTCTACATCGTATACTGTGACTTTTGCATCCTCGCCTTGGCCTATAAGCATGAAGTCGTAAGAGATAAGTGGATTCCACACGATATTCGATGATGTATAGAAGGCCATTCCTATGTATGAACCAGCGATCGATGGTATATACCTCGTTCTAACTCTATAGTAGGATGGATCTCAATGTTACCAGATTGATGTTACATAATAAACTTTGGAGGGCTTTAATGCTATGTCCTTGTATGTATTCGTCGCTAACTTGAATACCTCTACTTTAGCGTCGGAGCTATCCGTAATTTTGATCTGTGAGTCTTCAAGGGCTCTGAGTCTGTAGGGAGTCTTATCCCATTTCTGTATGGACATGAATATGAATTCCTTTCCTGCTGCCGCTCCATCGATGGAGGGTATGAAATCGACTATCGTAGCTGGCTGTGAAGGTCGGGTTCTATTGATCTCACCAGCGGTCAGCAGAGAGTAGACTGGCTTTGAGACTTGAAGCTTAAAGAATGTTCCGTTCGGCAGAAATACGTGAACCTTCTACATCTTTATCTTTTATCCTAAGCCTGAAATGAGATTCTTCGGCGGCTTAAGGCTTATAGCGCGGTTCGGCGAAGCTATATAGACATGACCGGACAGATATTTTTTGAAGATTACGTTTTATCTATTGCTCTAACTGCACTCGCGATCATATCAGGTTTGATCGTTAAACTTTTGATGTCGCCGCTGAGGGTGGGGATGAGGCGGACGGCCATATATGACGAATTGATCGGGTTGATGCTGATTCGAAGAAGACTCCTGCACACTTTCATTAGGATACTGATATGGAATCTCATGGTTTCTTCTCTAATCATTGTTTCCGGAGCCCTGACGTTTGGGATTTTACCTTTAGTCTGGGCATTCCTAAATTTAGGTTTGTCATTTCCATGCTTGAGATTGTTTAGGGCGTATTTACATCTCTGGGTTGAGGAGGCTGCGAATATGCTCTCCGTCACTTTGGGAGTGTGGGCTGGCTTGAATCTTCAGGTTCTTATGAGAGCAGCGTCTCCATTCATATGGATACTCGCCGTCATACTCGGCTTATATACTCTCTCAGCTCTACTTGAGACACTTAAAATTCATGAGGATAAGTTATGAGGATCACATTTTATGACGTATCCTGTGACACTTAGGGAGTATATACAGGATTGGTATTGCCAGGGATAAGTATATGATAAAGCCTAGTGCCTGTCTGGTTAGATGAGATGCATTCCATAGCCAACTCATCGCTCCGTTAAATCGGCTTCCCGCTATGAGCCAGCCGAATGCTAGATCAATAATCGCTTCAACCTTATCCTTGTAGTGCCGAGTATACTCGATCATGTGGGAGTCAAAGATGAGAACCGCATATATTGGAATTGTCGCTATGAGATTGAAGATTGTGAGTCCCGGTATGATGCCGTAGATCTCCATGAAAACTCTGGCATACGGATTTGCCTCCATACTTGGAGACCGGCATAAAATGGCCGTTACTATTAGATCTAAAAGGATGAATCCAAATAGTATTAGCGTCCGTTTTAGCCATATCCCCTTCGGAATTAGATACCTGAGTTGAGAAGGGAATTCCATACATGACTGTGTGTGACGGGGCCCTTAAAAAAGGGTTTAAGGAAGAATTCTGAATTTTCATTCTTAATTTAGTTTCTCTTTTACTTTGAAGATTAGCGGGACTATTAGATCCTTTCACATGTAGTTGTAGCGATTACTCGTATCTCCCTCCTATCGAAGCATAAAACCTTAACTTTCCTATTAAGCATGCGCTTGGACTCAAATATGAGGAACCTCGCAGAATACGTTCCATTCCCGTAATCCTTGAGAGAATAGGAGTTTAGGGATCCCGCTTCATGCCAATTCCCATAGTAATCCGTATAGTAGATTGTTAAGTTCTTGCAGAGAGCTGGGGAGCCCTCATTGAAGACTCGAATCGTAACTCTGATTACATAGAACCCGGGAGACTCTTCTCTCTCAGAGGTTGCACTTATTAGGATGTGAGTTGTTATGTTAACCGAGTATTTTGTGATGATCTCTTCCCGTTCATCCGCTAAGTTCAGTGAGAAGTCGGCCTTTGCACTTGAGACTCCAAATCCATCAGTTCCCCAGAAGATCCATAATCCAGACGAGTATGGGGATACCTCGCATAATCTAAAGCTTAGGATGCATCTTCCCCTCTGATAATTGGATTCGATGAATGATCTTAGCCTCTGGAGATTATTCCTTAATGAGCCGTTCTCTCCTCCATTCGAGATATTTGCGAGGCTTCCCATCATGAGGATGCGGGAGGCGATCTTCACATTCCCGATGAAGCCGCGGAGATGTAGAGGCTGATCTTCGGGATGTAGATTCTGGCTTATCTGATAAACGTAGATTGTAGTTGAGAGTATGATGAAGGCTATTGTAAGGGCGGCGAGGATGATTATCTGACCGGATCTTCTCTTACCCCTCATTTTACCCACGCCAACTGCAGCCTAACAATGTAGAGATTCAGGCTTTCCCTATCAACGATTACGTATTGAATTGAGACTATGCTCTTGGCGTTTAGATCCCCGCTGAATATGGGGGAGTCATTAAGGATATTCAATTCCTCATCATAGACTGTAAGGTTATAGGAGAATCCTATCGGCAGTAGAATGGAAAGCCTACTCGAGATTTCAGTCCAGTTCCTCTGACTGATCAGCCTTCCGAGATCACCGTCCTGATCGAGATGCATCAGTGCATTCATGCCAATACTGTATAGGATCTCTTGATCGGCCGAGTCATCATAGGATGCATAGATCGGTCTGCTTAGGAGTAATGCTCCGAACACCACTATAACAGCGAGGAAGGCCTCTAATACTCGGATCTGTCCCTGCCTGCATCTATGCATCTTCATCCCCCAAAGATCACCTCACACTCGTATGTTGCAGAGTTTATCGTTACGAGAAAGCGTGATGAGTAAGCGTTCGTTAGGTGGTGTTTCCCCGTAAAGTTCAATCCGAATCTCAATGGGACCTGAGGATATGAGACCCACTCAGCGAAGTATTCCGACGAATCTGCATCTAATCCCGTTCCAACGAGGATCATTACGCTCTTATCGAGGATCCTCGGAACTAAGAAGGTCTGAGTTGACGATGCATTCTCAATCATTGTGAGGTTGAACTGATAATTGTATGTGAGAACTTTTGCATAGAGGATCCTGTTGGAGGGATCCTTCAGATAAGCCCTCAACGTATAATTCAGCGGACTCAACGATGCGTAGCTTCCAGCCTCATTGGGGCTACCTTCAGAGTTATGAATGAATGGATAGACGGTGTAGGAGAGCACATTCGGCTCTACCTTGGCGAAAATTACAAGCAGAGCCGTTCCGCTCAGGCTCTTCGTTAATGAAAGTTCTATCTCTCCCACACCGGATTCCGACGTTGAAGATGAGCATTCAACGATCTGATCTCCTATTATTGCATAGCATTTGATCTGGGCTGCTACTGGCAGATTAAACCTTGTAGTTGAGATCTTAAAGCGATACGTGACCTCCGATTCTCCCTCAGTAATGGAGACATCGTTCACTGTGACATTGAATAGGGGCCTAATCACGATCTGGAAGGGCTTATCTGCGATATTTAGTGCCTCAAAGGCCTCAAGCGGATCGATGTGATCTCTATTCGCTGCATTCAATCTTGTAACTTTGTCTATGCTTAGGACATAAGGCCTCTGAGCGTCTCTTCTCGCCAATCCAAACTTGATTAGCGTCTTATTGATCTCCTCGCCCCAATCGGAGGGGGATCCCTCATCGCTGAGTAAATATTCAGCCAATCTTAGATCAGTTCTCTTCCAATCGGATGATGGAGCGTCGAGAAGGGGCTGTATCACCGTGAATACTCCGATCATGGAGGAGAGAACTAGGCATATCATGATCGAGGCTGCAAATAGGGTGTCAAGTGAGGAGGCTGACATTTACAGCAGCCCCATGATTAAGTCGATGAAGCTCTGTGAGAAGAGGAGAGATATGAGCGCCGTAATGGCTAAGAGGATGGAGTATTTGAATCCAGCGGCGAAGATTCCCTGTGTGACCTTCCCTATGAAAAATCCCGATAGCCACGACTGAAATATTATTGCACATGAGAATGCCGTTAATTGTGACTCTATTGCGGATGGTATGAATCCGCCCATATTCATGACTGGAAGATGGGTGATTACGTAGAATGTGAAGGTAAAGGTTAGAGCCATCAGAACCGTCCAGATGAAGGGCAGAATTATGTAGGGCTTTAGCATCTCCCTCTTATTCTTCTCGATATCCCTGATCTTCTCGCTGTAGGATGCCAATATATCTAGTGCTTCAGGAGGGCCTCCGCCAACCTCTATTGTCTCAATCAATATTAGAAAGTCCATTAGGACAGGCCAGCTATGCAGTTTGCCCCTTAGATCACCAAAGATCTTTCCGAGAGGAACCCCCCACTCGATCTGATTTACGATCCGCTTCAGAATCCCTGAGAATGAACCATACCCTCTTCTCGTCGCCGCTTGAGAGATACTCTTCTCAGGCGACATTCCAGTCTTTCTGTTCTCGCTTACGTCTCTGAGGAAGCTCGGCATGGACTCCTCAGCCTCCACGTTTACCCTTGCAACCTTAGAATACTCGATCATCGGAGGCATTGAGGTGATAATGAGGCATAGCGTCACGATTATTGGCACCACGTAATTCAGTAATGATCCAATATGGATGAAGGGTAATGAGGATTCAAGGGTTCTTTGTGCCGAGAGGATCATGGAGATGAATGAATCGCGCATTTCAGGCATAATGAATGTTCCAGCTAGAATTGCGAGGCTTAAGATGGCCGCTGGAATGGCCTTGAAGTATATACGCCTAACATTTATCAGCGTGCCCCTCCGCATCAGATGCGCGGATATCATGAATATTATTGATGTTAGGGGCATGAAGAGGAAGAGTATTAGGTGAATGAAGATCTCGCCGTTGAATTTTAGACCTATCGTGCCTGATAGGGTAGATGTGGAGATGACTGCAACAAGGATGTAGACGCTCATTAGTACGAGTAGCATGGCCATGTAGGCTTCAACGAGGGTCTCGAGTCTCTCGATTGAACGTGTAGCTGCTGCAGCTCTGATCTCGAATATTGACCTTAACTTGCTCTTTAAGTAATTCGTTATGCTTCCGCCGCTCTTTACTGTTGAAACGTATCCTCTCAGGAAGTCTCCGTATGCTTCCAGCTTGGTCTCCCCGGCTCTCTTCTGCATAACGGAAAGCGGATCATCATTTAACACCTCAACTTTCCTGACGATCTCATTTGATTCCTTTTGGATGAATGGCAGAAGATCGATGGATTTAAGCCTCTTGAAGCTCTCGTAGGGCGTGATTCCGCATGATGCCATGAGTGTGATGAGCATGAAGGCGAATGGGAGCTCCTCCTCTCCAGCCTCTTCATGTTTGAGCTTAAGCTTCATCTTTCAGATTCACCTGTAACTCATGATCTCCTCATAGATGACTCTTGGGTTATTATAGAACTTGATGAGAAACTTGGCTATGCTCTTGTAGTCTCTTATTCCCCTCTCAACTAAATATTGGATGACCTTCTTCCGCCTCTCATACTCCTCAAAGACGTAATCTACTGGGAGATTCCATCTCTCGGATATCTTAGCGAATAAATGGCTGTTTTTTAGGTCATCAACATACTCATCTGAGAGACCATCCCAGACGAAGACATCATGGATCTTATTTGCTCCTATAACCTCAGAGACCTTGATGAATTTCCTCCTCGAACGGTGACTGAAACCGGCGAGAATCGGAGCCTTAACGTGCTTAACTGAGATCATACAGTTCATTAATGGAATAACATCATCTGGAATGTTCATTGGAGGCTGCGTTAACCTTTTTATGGCGGCTTCGGCATCCTCAGCATGCATTGTGCAGAGACCTCCGTGCCCGGTAGCTAATGCCTGAAATAGGACGTAGGCCTCCTCGCCTCTTATCTCTCCTACGATTATCCAGTCCGGCCTGTGTCTAACGGCTGCCTTAACTAGGCTGTAGAGTGAGATCTCCCCGGCGTTTTCCACACCGAACCCTGCACGTGCAATCGTAGATACCCAATTCTCCCTCAGAAGATTTATCTCAGCAACCTCCTCAACAGTTATTATCTTCTGTTCAGGGTGGATCAAGCCTGCGATCGCGTTAAGTGCCGTTGTCTTACCAGCACCAGTCGCACCGATTATCATAGATGAAAACTTATTTTCACACAGCATCCATAGATAGGCCGCTACATCAACATTGATGGTCTCGTTATTTATCAGGTCAATAATGGTTAATGGGTCTTCCCTGAACTTCCTTATAGTGAAGCTCGTTCCAAGAGGAGTCACCTCATTCCTGTAATAGACTGCCAATCTATGCTTTCCAGGCAGCGTGGCATCTACTGTTGGATAGGCGACGCTGACATGTCTTCCAGCTCTATGAACCAGCCTAATAACGAAGTTATCAAGCTCCTCCCTATCTCTGAAGTATATATTCGTCTTTATATTCTCGTATTTCCTATGCCAGAGGTATATCGGCCTTCCAACCCCGCTACAGCTTATATCCTCAATATTTGGATCGGCCATTAATGGATCTATCTTGCCATATCCCGCGATGTCACGTTCCAGATAATATTCAATCTTCTTCATTCCGATGGTCGAGAGTCCCTTTATCAGATTACGGTGCTTCTTTATTAGCTCGGGAAATTGCCTCCTAAAGGATTCAAGTGGACTTTCATCTTCTAGGGGAGCCTCAAGCTCAGATTCTAAGATCTCCCTTATCTTGGTATAAATCTCCCTCTCCTTCTCGTTCAGCGGGATCTCATCTACGATGTATGACAGTTCATTTGTGTCTTTATCCCGAATTATCATGGCGTATGAGAATGGAGCCTTCAGCGGATAATTGTCGAGGACCTCGATGTTACCGTATGTTTCATGCTTCTCGATCTTTAGTGCGGCTATGAGATCCTCGACTAGGGGCTCTTTCGGAGCCTTCTTCCTCTTCTTCT
>QMXE01000039.1 GCA_003661975.1 Candidatus Bathyarchaeota archaeon | reverse complement strand
GTTGCATCAGCGTATTTTGCAGCCAAGGATGGATCTACCTTCATGATCGTTGACTCGAATATGTATTGAATGACATCCCTGACCGCCTGATAGAACAAATAGAAGAAGTTTATTATATCTTCAGGTTTAATTGGGAGCTCCAATTTTTCGCACCATGATGGTTTGATTAAACGTTTCTTTGCTGGGCTTATAAAGGTTTTATGCCTGCTTTGGACTGTTGCCCCTTTTTCACGCTCACCGCTTATTGGCTTAATCCGTCAATGTAGGCATCAATAATGCTTTCCTTGTCGGGCTTTAATGATCTGGCCTGAATCTTAACCGCCCTATATGAGCCTCTTAGAGTCTCATATAATTCAGATCCTGATGTCAAGACAGATTCTGGTATTAAGACCTGCCACTTCGATCCTACGAGCCCCAGCACCCTAACGGCAGCCGCATTCTCTTCATGCTTATTCCGTATATGCACAAATATCGTATTGTATATTTGAGAATTGAATATTTCACTGTCAACATAATCGTTTTGGGTTACGAAGTCCTTAAAGACCTGCCTTCTCTTGTATAGCCTTTCAATATTCGGCGGCTTATCTCTTCCTGCGAGATCAGCCGAGAAACGAGCTATCTTTGGAAGATAACGCGAGAATATTGTGAGTCTTCTAACCTGTCTTTTCACCCTCTCCTTTCTTGAGAGGTAACGTGCGAGTTGACGTGCAACTTCACGTATGCCATTAAGTATTTCCCGGCTTACCTCAGGCTGATCCGCAAGAATCTCCTTCCCCAATGTTTTATATGGTATCTTCGTGCTGCAGACATGGATCAGAATGGCAAATGGCATATTCGGAGCGAGATTATATCTTCTCCAATTGATCGACCTAACGATCCTCCAGCAGACATCTCCAGACTCATCATATACAAGCGGTATCTTATTCGCGAATCTATATAGGAGAATATCATCCTTCGCCGGAACTTTACCTCCATATGCTATTGCAACCTCAACTATGAATGGATGGCCAGAGTAAGCTGATGGTTTACGCTGATGAACAGCGACGAATTCCGGCTCGAGCTCCTTAAGCACCCCAGCTCTCAAAAGATCCTCTCCAAGCGGGGAGAGACAATCGGCCTCCGGCGGAAGAAAACCATCATACTCCCTCATCTTCTCTACAAGTTCAACTATCTCTTCAGGTTTGAGGCTCTTTGGATCCCTACTCGGGGGAATCCCGGCGAATTTGAGGAAGTCCCTAGCGATCCTCTCTCCAACCCTATGGAAGTGCCTCTGCATGAACCCAAGCATGTTTTTCTCCTTTGTGGATCTTATTATCCTTTGTATGGTCTCAACGTCTACTCCGTATGGGTGTGGATTTATCTCCTTAGGTGGAGGAGGCATCTTATTGACTGTTCGATTGAACTTGTAGAGCCTACCGCGTGGATCAACGAATATTATGTTTGCGTATGGATTCACAATTGCCGTCTGCTTCAGATACTCTAGGACCTTAGGCATCGCTTGGATGTAGTTTCCCCTCAAATGTATCTCAACTACTGTTCCACGCCACCTTTTACTCTTCAAGCGGGAATTGGCATGAATCTTTCTATCGAGGATTATCGGCCTATTCTTCTCGATATCTATCATCAATCTATACTCGACTATTCTGGAGTTTCCAGTGCTCGATATCGCCGTCATAGGCTTATTTGTGGTTATCTGCCCGTAGAGAATCGCCATTGTTCCTCCTAAGCCAAATGTCCCCCTCGTCTGCCTAAGCCTATACTTTGAACTGAAGAGAAATTGACCGAATGCTAGGGGTATATGCTGAGCCGCTATTCCAGAGCCATTATCGACAACCCTCAGGGTATAACAGCCCTCCTCCTCATCCCTTGATAGGCGAATGTAAATTTCAGGTAGGATCCCGGCGGCTTCAGCTGCATCTAGAGAGTTCTCGACGAGCTCCCGGATGGCCGTGAAGATGGCCCTAGCTGGATTTGTGAATCCGGCTATTTCTCTATTCCTATAGAAGAAGTCAGCTGGGCTTATTTCTTGGAAGACCTCGGGTATAGCTGAGCTCCTCCCTTCAATCTTGTTTGGCCACGTTGATTTCCAGAATAATCATATTATGTTTTGATCTAATATAAATTAGCCGAGAATATAATCTGCTTTTCTTTAGTATTTCTCCGGTATGAGGGGTCTTCCCTCCCAGAGCTCAAGTCTCCTCCGCTTGAGCTCATGCCGCTTCCTCTGTAGGAACCTATACACTGTCGCATGCTGACTTCCATTTATGAGCATCATTATCGCTTCTCTCGCGATCTCAGAGCCCTCCACACCTCCAATTATCGAGATCGTATGCCCATAAACTGATATGTAGGTTTCAGTGCATTCCTCTATTATCTTACGGGTCTTGCCTTCCTTACCTATTATTCGCCCCTTCACCCGTATAATATCAGATTTGCTCCTCCCGAAGATCTCGCGGAGATCTATGATTGTAAGCATGGAATCTTCGTCTTGAAGCAGCTTGAATGCCCGCTGAGGAGAGAATCCCCTGCCAATCGCTAAGACGACATCCCTAGCCCTAAAGAGAATCGATGGATCATCCGAGTTCTCATTTAGGCTTATAATTACGTCTCCAGTCTCGCTGTCTATCTCAAGCGAGACATTTAGGGCCCTCTCTATTTCACGCTTGGTCTCTCCATTCGGCCCTATCAGAACGCCTATCCTCTCATGCGGTATCTTAGCGAAGATCTCCGGCACCTGTGATCCTCCTATAAATCTCCTCTGAATCTTGAACTTCAACCCCAAGCTCCGCGAAGTATCGATTAATATTATTGATGTCTCTCCATAGGAATTGATCGGCATTCGGATGCTCGATTGAGACTGCCTGTGAAACATCGAAGATCACCGGTTTTCCCCTCCACACCATAATATTATATTCGCTGAGATCTCCATGGACGAGCTTGGCCTTCACGTATAGCCTTTTAATGTAGAGTATTATCTGCCTATATATCCTTTCAGGATTAGACAACTCAACCTCCCTAAGTAATGGCGCGCTTACGCCGTTCTTTCCAATGAACTCCATTAGGAGCACGTTATTCTTGACGGTATAGGGCTTTGGAACCCTAACCTTAGCCTGATAGGCCTCTGTTAGATTCTTGAATTCCTTCCTCGCCCATAAATATATGATGCTTCTGGGGTTTCTTCTAATGCGTTCAAAACGTGGATCCCCAGAGATGTATGTGAGCATACCCTTTCTGAACTCCGCCGTAACTGTTAGGTAAATCTTTATGGCGAGTTCAGTTCCATCCGGATGTATGCCCCAATAAAGCTTTGATTCTTTTCCAGCCTTTATTGCACCGTAGATCTCATCGATCCAGCCTTCATTCATGAGGTCATATATCGTCATTAACGTCGGCTTATCAAAGACCTCCTCTAAGGCTTCATACTCCTCGCTTCTCTTAACCTTCATTAACTGCTCTGTCTCGTATGTCTTCTCTTTACGTTCAAGCTTCTTCCTTATTTCCTCTTCGATATCCACCATAGAACCCCATAGAACCTTTATAACTTTAGAAGTCCCTGCTTCCGCAGATACTCAACCTGTCCCTTCGTGTATCTCCAGATTATATCTCCGCGGGTCTTAAATTGGAAGTCCCACGGGCTTACAAGCACAACATCCCCGACTCTAATCCAAACCCTCCTCTTCATCTTACCCCTAATCCTACATACACGTTCATAGCCGTCCTGGCATCTGACAAGAACACGGTCATTACCGAGGAGCTTCAGGGCTACTCCAAAGACATCAGTTGACTCTGGAAGGACCAACTCATCAAGGTCCTCTTCACTAATCACTTTCTTCTTGCCCATCTGGAACCCTCATCCGTCACTGCATGTTATCATCAAATATTCCATTAAATCATGCACATTCAAGTGAAAAATAGAAGTCGTCACTTAAATATCTATATGCCTCCAATGAGTAACCAGATGGCTTAATCGGCCATTTAGCCCCAAAATTACCTCATAAGCAGGCGGACTTTATCTATGCAGAATAGATCCTCACATATGGATCCTCGTGTTTCTCCCATATCTTAATGTTGCCCTATACATTGCTAGGACATTCCCTATTGGAACATCTGGCTGCATCGAGTGTGTCGGCCCTAATATCAGTCCTGTCGGCCCGAGAGTTGAGACTCGCTCCTTAACTTCCCTTGTTACGTCTTCGCTGCTTCCGAAGGGAAGCGTGCTCTGAACTCCTATTGTTCCATCGAAGCATAGTTTGTCGCCATACTTGTCTTTTAGCTTGACTGGATCCATACATTCAGGCTGGACTGGATTTAATATGTCTACGCCTATTTCTATTAGGTCTGGGATTATCGGCTCTATCCAACCGTCACTATGGAAGAAGAAGAATGCTCCCTTCCTGTGGCAGAGCCTTGCAAGCTCGGCGTATCTTGGCTTCAAGAATCTCCTCCACATTTGAGGCGACATCATCATTCCCTTCTGCATACCAACATCATCTCCATCTGCTATAACGTCAACTCCAGCATCGCATAATATGCGAGCCTGCTCCATCCGTATCTTATGCAATCCATTCAAGATGTGATCCACCATGCTTGGCTTAGTGAACATCATGCGGATGATCTCCTGAAATCCCGTGAGTTGCCATGCGATCTCCCACATGTGACATACGCCTCCATAGAGGCAGTAATCCCCGTATTTTTTACGTGCCTCTATGACTGGGCCAATTGAGTCCTCATCGATTTCAGGCCAGACATAATCGTCTAGGCTTATCGTCTTTAGGGGATGCCTTATGAATGTATACGTGTATGTGTGGTCTGGAGCCCATATACTATCGACTCCCCAAATGTTCCTTCTGACTTCAAATCCATTCTTGTATCCTATCGTGTATGCCAATCCGTAGGGGCCTTCCTTCCATTCGACATCCCTTGGGAGGTAGCCGCCTATGAGCCTCAATCCAACCCCAATAATATCCACGCCCAGCGCCTTGATGATCTTCATTCTTCCCCTTTCAGTTTCGTCTTTGACGCTTAGGGCTATTCTCAGACGCTCATAGAGCTCCGGTCTTATACGTAGCGAGAGCGGTATCCTATCCGGCTCTTCAAGGAGAATGCTTCTGATACACCGCTCCCTAGACGATATCAACTTGCCTCAGCTTTTACGATCCTAAAAAAGATTAATTGTTTTTGGATGAATGGTCGATGAGCAGTAATGGATGAAGCGTTAACCATTAATCATTATTGGATGATCAATTCTTGGGGAAGGCTGGGATGATGGATTTTAAGGAGAGAATGAAAAGCGGCGAGGTATTGTTAGGTGCGGCGATAGAGACTCCCGAGCCGGACATAGCGGAGTTCATGAGCACCCTAGGATTTGATTGGTTCTGGATAGACATGGAGCACTGCCCACTGGACATCAAGGACGTTCAGACGATAATGCAGGCTATCGGCCGATCAGATGTCACGCCGATCGTCAGGGTTCCATGGAACGATCCAGTATACATTAAGAGAGTTCTTGACGTTGGAGCCGCAGGAGTGATTGTTCCATGGGTAAACGATGAGAGGGATGCTGAGGCCGCCGTTAGGGCTTGCAGATACCCGCCGAACGGCATAAGGGGATGCGGGCCGAGAAGACCCGTATGGCATGAGGACTTTAAAAAGTACGTGACTGAAGCCGATGGTAGGGTGATCGTTATAGTTCAGATAGAGACGAGGGAGGCAATAAGAAACTTGAGGAGGATACTCTCAACTCCCGGAGTGGATGGCACGATGGTGGGCCCGGTGGATCTATCGGCTTCATTGGGGCATCTAGGGGAGCCCGGGAATCCTGAGGTTCAAAGGGCAATAAAGAGCATAGCAGAGGCGCATAAAGGAACGGATGTATGCCCTGGAATAGCATCGGATCCGTGGAACGCTCAGAGGCATATAGAGATGGGATTCAGACTAGTAAATGTCGGAAGCGATATGAGATTCATAGAGATCGCCGCTAGGGAGACCCTGAGGAGACTTAGAAGATTTTTGGAGGAGAGGGGAACTTAATCCGCTGGTGAATAATCCTGCATTTCGCTATGCGCTATATCACTTGGAACTCCCCTTTGAGTCTTATGTCCTCTGAGGAGCTGCCGATCATAATCTCGTATATACCCGGTTCCACCGTGAATCTCATCTCAGAATCATACGCAGACAATTCTTCTTTGCCTAGTTGTAGGTTTACGGTCTTCACCTCTCCAGGCTTAAGCGTTATCCTTTTGAAGGCCTTCAGCTCCTTTACTGGCCTAGACACGCTTGAAACTTGCTTATGAATGTATAGCTGAACTACCTCGTCACCTTCAATTTCACCTATGTTCTTCACGTCCACGTATACGTTAACCGTTTCTCCTGCATGTATCTTATTCGGGATTATCCTGAGATTGCTGTAATCGAATCTTGTATAGCTGAGGCCATGTCCGAATGGGAATAGCGGCTGTCTACCTCTGAGATCCACGTAGTCATCAACTCTTCCCGTGGGCCTATGATTGTAGTATAGGGGGAGCTGACCGGTGAATCTCGGGAATGTTATGGGGAGCTTCCCGCCTGGATTGTAATCTCCGAATAGGACATCCGCTATTGCGTTTCCACCCTCCTCTCCAGGATACCATGCTTCAACGACCGCGTTAACTCCATCTATCCAATTCGTCATTGTAACTGCGCTTCCATTTATTAGAACGACTACTACGGGCTTGCCAGTTTCGCAGATCGCCTTGATTAACTCCTCCTGAACGCCGGGTAGATCTAGATTGCATCTATCCCTACTTTCGCCCTCCGTTTCTTCCGAGTTTCCCACAAAGAGAATTGCCACATCCGCTTTTCTCGCTGCGTTCTTAGCCTCTTCAAATCCCTCCTTTGATAGTCCATTCACGGTGCATCCCTCAGCGAAGTATACGCGCGTCTTCGGTGAGACCTTACTCTTTATTCCCTCGAGAGGCGAGATCACCTTTACGCCGTATCCGCTGTATCCTCCAAGCCTCATAACTGAGGCATTTGGGCCTATAACCGCTACTGCCCGCAGATCCTTCCTTAAGGGCAATGTGCCGTCATTCTTAAGTAGCACTATGCTCTTCCTAGCGGCTTCCAATGCAAGCCTCCTATGCTCCTCGCAGTTACATATCTTCTCGGCGTAATCTGGATCTACATATGGATCATCGAATAGTCCAAGCCAGAACTTCACTCTGAGAACTCGGCGAACACTCTCATCTATGACGGCCTCGGATAATTCGCCCCTCTTAACAAGCGTTAATAGCTCGTTGAAGCAATCGGCTACTGGAAGTTCCATGTCTAATCCGGCTTCTATGGCCTTCTTGGCTGCTTCAGCCTTCGTCCCAGCAACTCCATGCTTAGTCATTATGTGCAGAACTGAACTGTAATCTGAGACTACGAATCCCTTGAATCCCCATTCCTTCTTCAGTAGATCCGTTAGGAGCCACTTATTGCATGAGCATGGCACGCCGTCAAGGGAGTTGTA
The DNA here is from genome assembly GCA_003661975.1 of Candidatus Bathyarchaeota archaeon. Classification (GTDB taxonomy): domain Archaea; phylum Thermoproteota; class Bathyarchaeia; order Bathyarchaeales; family DTEX01; genus B63. Next base: position 5,681 of record QMXE01000039.1, on the reverse strand, counting down.
GGCCGCCATTATGGATAGGGCATTTGCCTTCTCAACGGCCGCCTTAAAGGCTGGGAGATAGACTTCCCTAAGGATCCTCTCTGAGAAGTGTATTGGGTAGCTGTCTCTTCCTCCATCCCCAACGAAGTTTGCGACGAAATGCTTTGGGGTGCATACAACCTTCTGGCTCTGAACACCCCTTATGAAGGCCACCGCCATGACTGATGCCAAGTATGGATCTTCACCGTAAGTCTCCTCCGTCCTCCCGCATCTCGGATCACGCGCGATATTTATGGTTGGGGATAGGCATTGATGGATCCCCCGTGCCCTAGTCTCCTTCCCGATCGCCACGGCGACCTTCTCAACCAATTCTGGATCCCAAGTGCTCGCTAATGCTATTGACTGCGGGAAGATCGTGCTTCCCTTAGCCACGCATCCATGCAGGCACTCATCATGGATCATTACGGGTATGGACAGCCTTGAATTCTCAATCATAAACTTTTGAACTTCGTTTGCGAGTTTAGCGCTCTCCTTCGGGGAGAAGTTTCGAAGGATCAGTGTTAACATGCTGACTCTGCATTTCTCATTCTCTAGAACCTTCCTCCACCTCTTCTTGATCTGGGATGTTAATAGATGATCAAAGGCTTCCCTATCCTCTCTAAGTGCTGAGAATATTGCATTTTGAATCTTAACCCTCTTATCCTCGGGTAATTCGCTGAGGATCTCAGAGAAGAAATCTCGAATAGACACTCTAATAGCCCTTAATTGACCGATCTTCTCCTCCAAAGTCATCCTCGAGAGTAGATCATTCACTCTCTCCTCAATCTCTACGTCAAGGAAAGATCCATCATTCATCCTTCATCACGTCAAAAATCTTTTATCTAATAACTCATCCCGATGGCAATATAAAATTTGAGATTTTAAATTTAATCCGCGGCTACGAAGTCTCCCTGAATATCTTAGCCTCTAAGGGGCCAAGCGACACTGAGAACTTCGCAGCCTGCTCATGCAATTCCCCGTTTGCCTCAGCCTCTATTAACGATAACCTTCTCCCCAGCCTCAATTCGATTGATACCTCGCTATTCAGATGATTAACCAGTATTATGTGGAGGCTTTTGTTGCATCTGAGCGTGCCGATCTCCACATATGGACTGCTTGATTCGATAAGCCTTTTGATACCAGACAGATTAGCGGCATACTGGTATATCTTGTAGGTTTGATCTCTCTTCTCATAGACTCTCGGCTCATTACTTAGCAGATACTCGAGGGGAATTGAGGATGTAATCGCCACTCCTTCCCCAAAATTATTGGATATCAGAGTTGGCTCCTTACTGGAGTTCACGGCGAATACTCTTCCATGCACATCGATTATCGGGCTATACATGAGAGGCTTAATGCGGGAATATTTTATAGTTAGTCCTTTCTTTAATGGAGGCATATCCTCCTCGAAGATCAGATCTTCACGATCATCTAGGTATCTGAAGGATGAGCTCACCTCTACCCCTAGAACCTCAGTCAAGAAGTCAGTCATCCTCTTAACCCGTATATATCCGGGTCCCAGAGAGCATAAGATTACTCCTCCGCTACTCACATAATCCCTTACCTTAGGGAAGAAGTCTATTCTGTGACAGAGGATAAAGGGCAATATGAGAAGTCTATAACTTGAGAAGTCATCGTAAGCCCTTATTATGACTGGGTTGAGCCCCGCCATCTTAGCCAGAATGAAAGCGTTGAATACTCCTTTGCCAACCTCATAATTATAAATGTTGGATGGAACTACTATTGCGGAGCGGCTTTCCTCACATGCGATAGAGGAGAACCTCCCGATGAACCTTGAGAACCTCCGCAGAACTGATGCCGATGGCTTCTCAGTGCCATCAACCCTTATGATTCCATATCGGGACATGGGTAGGCGTCTATTGTAGGGGCTGCGATCACATCTGGACTCGTCTATCCAAGACCAGCATAGTATGCCCGCAGCCCCATTTATCAGAGCACTAAACATTGTAACCTCGTAGTATTTAGCCACATCATCCTCGGCGATTGTCCCTGAGCTTAGACCGAACTCCTCCAGCAAGACAGGCTTTCCCATCTGACAGAATCTTATGGCATACGCAGGAAAGTATGTTCCTCGAAAGTCTAAGGCGCCTTCGCCCGGGGCCAACAGAAGCGGGTATGTGTGAATACTTATGAAGTCAAGATGGGAGACTACATCTTCTACTTCAAAGAGAGTTCTTCCAGTTACATTAAATTCGTCTGGTCCTCCAGCAACGTTATGTTGGTCCAAACCTAAAGTGACTAAGTGACTGCCGTCCACTTCTCTTATGGAGCTGGAGAGCTTCTCTACCCAATTCACGGCATCCTCGGATCTTTTCGGCTCCTCCCAGTAGGAAGGCTCATTAGTTATGTCCCAAGCGAAGATCTGCCTGTCACTTCTGAAGCCTCTGATGACACGCTTGAATAGCCCACTCAATCTCTGCATTATCTCCTCTGAGTATATGCTCTTACCCACAGCCCATGAGGGGACCCACTTGATCCCGGCTACGTCGCCTACAAATGTTGGGATCAGCAGAAGATCATACTTTCTGGCTGCCTCTACAAGTTCAGAGAGTCTCCTTAAGCATTTTCCATCGTATTCTCCCGGTCTGGGTTCAAAGTCATTCCAGAAGATGAAGAATCTAACGGTGTTGATTCCAAGTCTTTTCATGTGGGAGAAATCTTCTTCTATCTCTTTAATATTCCATTCACTCCACATTCTGCAGTCGCTGCTTGAGGGTAGATAATTAACGCCGACAGGAAAGTATAGTCTCCCATCATACTGGAAGTAGTTTCCCTTTATACTTGGAAATTCCACTTGTTCCTCTTTCATGATCTTAACTGGACAGTCGGCATTAAAATTCTTTCAAGATGGAAAAGTTCAAATTTAATTTTCGGAGTATCTTCCCATTGATGTCAAAAATAGATGTTCTGATAGTTCCGAGCCTTAGATCCTCGGCTGTGAAGGCAGCTAGGATCTTAGCCGACTCAGGATATGACGTTATATTCCTAAATTTACCCACAAACCTCCAATCCTTAATTTCAGAGTATACCTCAGGCTCCATTTCACTTCAAGAGTTAATTAGCAGAATAGGAAGTATGAGACTTATCCCTGAATCCATAAGTTCATGGCTTTACCTTAACGAGCCTCTTCTGAGGATTCTTAGAAGAGCAAGCAAGCCGATAAAGGCTTACTGTTACGTAGACGTCGATTATTACCATATGTTAATCGAAGCCGCAGTTAGGATTGCAAGGCTAACCTACAAAGCGAATGTTACTGGCAGGATTGATGTTAATGAGTGGATACGCGTTATTGAAGGACATATTAGATCTGAAACTATGGGGCAGGAGGCTGAATTCATAAGCCTCAAAGCTAGAGGCTATTCCATATGCATAACTGGCCTTTCAGGATGGAAGATAGCGAGAATCCTCAGGGGATTTGGTCATGAAGTTAAGGTTAAATCCGCAGAGAGACTGTATATGTTCAGGCCATTAGAGATCCTAGAGACATTAATGGAGACCGGGAATCTCACTCATAGAGTCGCTGAGGAACTTATTAGGGAGCATGTCAGATTTGTGAGAGATTATGTTCTCACGTCTGAGAGTCTGGACAAGGCATACTATTCGTGGATTAATGCAAGAAAAAGATTGGTTGATCTGCTATGCCAGATAAACCAATCGGAGAGACCAATCAATTCCAGTATATCTCGATGCTATTGACTATGCCCGGCTCCTCATATACTGGCGTTATCTCCTCCCTTAAAGCCTCGAGGTTCTCATACCACTTCTTGAGCTGCGAATACGTATAGTTCCCCTCTCCCCTATTATACTTCTTTACGGCTTCATTGTAGGCCTTAGCGCTTTCTTCATAAAATTTAACGCGTCTCTTATACTCCTCGTAGTAGCTATAGCTGAAGGGGGATGGATGCGTAGTATAATTAAGCGGTCCCCAAAATCTCGTTGGATCCCCGCTACAATCAATATATCTGCTCCTAACATTTTTAAGGGCGATCTTTCCATATGGCTTTCCGATCTGAACATATGCTATCGCGTCTCCATTAAGACAATCAACAAAGATTAATCCCCTATCGGTCGTTTTAAAGGCATTTAAGTTATGGCCGACTCCGCTGCTGAGGCCTATCTCGACAAAGCCGCATCTAAGCCCCCACTTCCATGCATTATCTCTCAGAGTTATCGCGAATCCCGTGCAATCAAACTCTTGCGGCTTATACTCCAACTCGTCAGTCTTGTCCGACTCGAGGAATCTCTTCAATTCCTCCCAAGTAGGATCCTTAAGGGTTGACCTTAAAGTAGCATTCAGCAGACTCTCATATTTTCTTTGGAGCTCACTATAATTCTTACTTAATGAAGTGATCATAGTCTGAAGCTCCTTATTCTTTGAGAGTAGAGATGACAATTCTCTCTTTAGAGATGTAACCGTAGAATTTAGGTTTGAGAGGCGGTTGTAATAGTATGTCACGTTTCCCCTGAGCCATGCTTGAAGCCTATTAATGAGCCTCTCTTTGTCCTCAATGATTGCATCCTTGCTCCTCACAATCTCCCTATAGTTGTTTATTGCGTTTTGGAGCTCTCTGTTCTCTGAGAGCAGAGATGACAATCTGCTTCTGAGAGAGGCCATCGTAGAATTGAGATGTAAAAGTCTAGAATTATAGTATGTTATGTTTCCCTTAAGCCACTCCTTAAGAATGCTTATCTGTTGCCTCCCACTCTCAATGATTGCATCTTTGCTCCTCACAATCTCACTGTAATTGTTTATTGTTACTATTAAGCCGCCTAGTAGGATAAGGGATAATATTCCAAAGGCTGCCGTTACGGCCTTACCCAAACCTCCTCACCATCCTATATTCCTTTGGCGCATTGAAGATATAATGGTTGTTGCGATCCTATATTCGAAGCGCCAGCATGTAATCAAAAGTCTTATATGATCGTCGAGAATGAATTCTTATTTTCATGAAGAAAAAGCATCTATTATTAATATTATTCATAATTTTTTAATTATTGCAATTGAGGAATCCTCAACTGCGCATTCATATTCATCATTAAGATTGATGGAGTGGAGGTTCGGCGAAGCCAGAGAACCTTCTCATCCCTCAGTCCCGGCAAGTCCATGAGCTTCAAAGCTGTGTGGAACACATCCTCAGCGGAGGAGGAAGCAGCATATCATGTTCTGGGATATATCCGGTATGGTGGGCGGGCGACGCCTCCATCCGCTAGGATCATCAGCTCCAATATGCCGCCAACGGCAACCTTCACCTTCTCCCCGGGATTAGTGGCGTTGGAGAGAGGTAACCTTCAATGCAACTCAATCCACCGATCGAGATGGAATCATAAAGTCTTACATATGGAATTTTGGGGATGGAGGAAAAGCCTCAGGAGTTATTGTGAAGCATCGATACCATCTCCCCCGACAGATATTATGTAGCCTTAACTGTCATCGACGACCATGGCACATCCGATTGTGCCACGCGTGCAATCAAGGTTGTGATGCCATACACGCTTAATGCCTCATCTAACATCGGAGCATCAATAGGAGGATCAGGAATCTATGAGGAGGGTGATAGACTGGAGATTAGAGCGCCTGAACAGATCAGCGCGGCCGGGCTGCCAGATCTACTGGGCGTGAGATACATATTCAAGGAGTGGAG